>NZ_RZRQ01000206.1:0-10960 GCF_003997785.1 Mesorhizobium sp. M7D.F.Ca.US.004.01.2.1
CTCTCGAAACTGGCTTCGGTGGCAATGACATCGAGGCCTCGCGCGCCGGCGATCTCGACAATGTCGGTGAGATAATACTCACCCTTGGCATTCTTGTTGCCAACCGCGTCGAGCAGCTTCAGCGCGTGGGCACCGGCCACCGCCATCATGCCGGCATTGCAGAAGGTTATTTTCCTCTCCTCCTCGGAGCAATCCTTCTCCTCGCGGATGGCGACCAGCTTCCCGTCCTTCTCGATCAGCCGGCCATAACCGGTCGGACTGGGCGGGCGGAAACCGATCACCACGACGGCAGCGCCCTCAGCCAGCTTCAGCCGCGCCACGGTCAGCGCATCCGCGTCGATCAGCGGCGTGTCGCCGAACATCACAAGGATATCGTCATAACCCTTTGATATCGCCTCGCGTGCGGCCAGAACGGCGTGCGCCGTTCCGAGACGCTTTTCCTGCACGAAGGTCTCGGCCTTTGGCGCGAATTTCGCCGCCGCCTTGCGCATCTCGTCCGCGCCATGGCCAATCACCAGCGCCTGGCTGCCGGCGCCGGCTGCTTCGGCTGCCTTCACCACATGGGCGACCATCGGCAGCCCGGCGATCTGGTGCAGCACCTTCGGCAGCACGCTCTTCATGCGCGTGCCTTCGCCGGCGGCGAGGATGACGGACAGGCAGGATCTCTGGCTCATGGATGGACAACCATATGAAAGGGTTGGGAATCAAAGCATGCTAGCAGTGGCGCCATGCTGCACCAATGCGGTTAAATTCCGATGAGATCGGATGAGCAACTTACTTTTAATCAGTAGTTCAACGATCCAATCGAACGCAGAAAATGCGTTCGGCATCCGACAAAAAGTTACCCCAGCCGCCCCAGCACCGGAAAATTCTCCAGCAGCCAGTAGGACACGGTCTGCACGCCACCGGTGAGGAAAAACACGCCGGCGACCACCAGCAGAGCACCGATGGCCTTTTCGACGCGGCCGAGATGGACGCGGAATCTGCCGAGAAAGCGCATGAAGGCGCCGGAAAACAGCGCTGCGATCAGGAACGGGATGCCCAGCCCAAGCGAATAGGCGGCTAGCAGCAACGCGCCCTCGCCCACCGTCTCGCGGCCGCCGGCCAGCGTCAGGATCGGCCCCAGCACCGGGCCGATGCAGGGCGTCCAGCCGAAGGCAAAGGCCAGTCCCATGACATAGGCCGCGATCGCACTTGCCGGCTTGCCTTGCGACTGGAAGCGCGCCTCGCGCGACAGCAGTGGGATGCGCAACACGCCGAGGAAATTCAGGCCCATCAAGATGATCAGCACACCGGCGCCCATCGCCAGCGGCTCCTGCCAGACGCGCAGCAGCCGGCCGATGGTCGAGGCGCCGGCGCCCAGCGCGACAAAGACGGTCGAGAAGCCGAGCACGAAGGCGATCGAGGAATAAAGCAGCGCACCGCGCGCGCCTTCCCTCGCCGTAGTTCCCGCATTGCCGCGGAAATCGTCGACCGAGACGCCGGCCATATAGCAGAGATAGGGCGGCACCAGCGGCAGTACGCAAGGCGACAGGAACGAGATGGCTCCCGCCCCGACCGCGCTGACATAGCCGATGTCCAATGCCATTTCCAAGAACTCCAATACCGTTACGCCGATATAGCGACGCGCAGCCTTGTCCACCAATCACCATTGTGTTGGCAAGATCATCCCTTGATCATCCCTGGCCGACGCACCTGCCGGGGAAGAAACGGCAGCCCGCAGGCGTTGATACAGTGAGGCCGCGATTTCCCGCGCGTCTCCAGATATCAGTCAGGGAGATTTCCATGAAAACCATAACCGTAGGGCTGGCAGCGCTTTTGCTCAGCACCGCCGCATCTTTCGCGGCCAACGCGTGGAAGGAAGCCGAGGTCAATGGCACCAAGATCTACACCGATGCCAACGGCATGACGCTTTATACTTATGACAAGGACGAGAAGGGCAAGACCAATTGCTACGACAAATGTGCCACCAATTGGCCGCCGCTGAAGGCCGAAGCCGGCGCCAAGGCGGACGACGAATGGAGCGTTGTCGACCGCACCGACGGCACCAAGATGTGGGCCTATGACGGCAAGCCGGTCTATACCTTCATCAAGGACAAGAAGGCCGGCGACGTGGCCGGCGACGGTGTCGGCGAGGTCTGGCATATCGTCAAGGCCAACTAAATACGCCATTCCCGCATGGTGGCGGAACAAGGGCTGGTCGCCGGGCATCGCTCCATGCAGCCGGCGGCCAGTATCAATCAGCCTGTTATAATGTCGCCCGTTACGGATCGGGGCAGCATTTCAGCGACTCGGTGGAAAAATGAATCGGGTCGTTTCCGCTGGTTCAGGCCCACCATCTCCCTTTCCCAAAATTCTGTGATTTTCTCCATACACTCTAAGAGTGTATTGCTGCGGACAGCCTCGCAATTTGGGCGCTTCCCCTTGACCGGATGCAAAAGCGCGGCCATGTGAGCGACAAATAGAACGAGATTTCGTCGCGCGCAGCGGAATTCTTCTGCCGCACCACAGCTGATATGAGACCTCATGGACGTCGTCGTCGTCGAATCGCCGGCCAAGGCGAAGACAATCAACAAATACCTCGGCAAGAACTACAAGGTTCTGGCCTCGTTCGGCCATGTCCGCGATTTGCCGGCCAAAGATGGTTCGGTGCGTCCGGATGAGGATTTCGCCATGTCCTGGGCGGTCGACACCGCCTCTGGCAAGCGCCTCGCCGACATCGCCAAAGCGGTCAAAGATGCGGACGGCCTGATCCTCGCCACCGACCCGGATCGCGAGGGCGAAGCCATTTCCTGGCATGTGCTGGAAGTGCTGAAGCAGAAGCGCGCGCTGAAGGACAAGCCGGTTAGCCGCGTCGTCTTCAACGCCATCACCAAATCGTCGGTGCTGGAGGCAATGGCCAATCCGCGCCAAATCGATGCGCCGCTGGTCGATGCCTATCTCGCCCGCCGTGCGCTCGATTATCTCGTCGGCTTCACGCTGTCGCCGGTGCTGTGGCGCAAGCTGCCGGGCGCCCGCTCGGCCGGCCGCGTCCAATCGGTTGCGCTACGTCTGGTCTGCGACCGCGAATCCGAGATCGAGCGCTTCATCCGTGAGGAATACTGGCAGATCGCAGCTCTGCTGGGCACGCCACGCAACGAGAATTTCGAAGCGCGGCTGACCGCCTTCGATCGCAAGAAGCTGCAAAAGCTCGACATTTCCAACAAGGCACAGGCCGACGACATCAAGTCGATGCTTGAAGGCGCGACCTTCAAGGCAGTGTCGGTCGAAGCCAAGCCGACCAAGCGCAATCCCGGCCCGCCCTTCACCACCTCGACGTTGCAGCAGGCCGCCTCGTCGGGCCTCGGCTTCTCGGCCAGCCGCACCATGCAGGTGGCGCAGCGGCTCTATGAAGGCATGGAGATCGGCGGCGAGACCACCGGCCTCATCACCTATATGCGAACCGACGGCGTGCAGATGGCGCCCGAGGCAATCTCGGCCGCCCGCGACGCCATCGCCAAAGAATTCGGCGCAAAATACCTGCCGGAAAAGCCGCGCCAATATACCGCCAAAGCCAAGAACGCCCAGGAGGCGCACGAAGCGATCCGCCCGACGGATTTCATGCGCACCCCGGCATCGGTCAGGCAATATCTCGATTCCGACCAGATGCGGCTCTATGAATTGATCTGGAAGCGCGCCATCGCCAGCCAGATGCAGTCCGCCGAGATCGAGCGCACCACCGCCGAGATCGAGGCGGTCAATGGATCGCGCACCGCTGAGCTTCGCGCCATCGGTTCGGTTGTCCGCTTCGACGGCTTCATCGCCGCCTACACCGATCAGAAGGACGACGATGCGGAAGACGAGGAAAATCGCCGCCTGCCCGAAATCCGTGCCGGCGAACAGCTTGCCCGTCAGTCGATCAACGCCACCCAGCACACCACCGAGCCGCCGCCGCGTTATTCCGAAGCCTCGCTGATCAAGAAGCTGGAAGAGCTCGGCATCGGCCGGCCTTCTACCTATACGGCGATCCTGAAGACGCTCGAAGACCGCGACTACGTCACCATCGACAAGCGCCGGCTGGTGCCGCAGGCTAAGGGCCGGCTGCTGTCTGCTTTCCTCGAAAGCTTCTTCAAGCGCTATGTCGAGTACGACTTCACCGCATCCCTCGAGGAAAAGCTCGACGAGATTTCCGACGGCAAGCTCGCCTGGAAGGACGTGCTGCGCGATTTCTGGAAGGATTTTTCCGGCGCCGTCGCCGACATCAAGGAACTGCGCGTCACCGATGTGCTCGACGCGCTGAATGAAGAACTGGCGCCGCTGGTGTTTCCGGCCCGCGAAGACGGTTCGAACCCGCGCATCTGCCCGAAATGCGGCTCCGGCAACCTGTCGCTGAAGCTCGGCAAGTTCGGCGCCTTTGTCGGCTGCTCCAACTATCCCGAATGCTCCTTCACCCGCCAGCTCGGCGACGCCGCCAACCCGAATGGCGAGAATGGCGGCGGCGAGGATGGCACCAAGGTGATCGGCAAGGATCCCTACACGTCAGAGGAAATCACGCTGCGCAGCGGCCGCTTTGGCCCCTATCTGCAGCGCGGCGACGGCAAGGAAGCCAAGCGTTCCAGCCTGCCCAAGGGCTGGACGGCAGAGTCGATCGACCACGAGAAGGCGCTCGCCCTGTTGTCGCTGCCGCGCGATGTCGGCCAGCATCCGGAAACGGCCAAGATGATCTCGGCCGGGCTCGGCCGCTACGGCCCGTTCGTGCTGCATGACGGCACCTATGCCAATCTCGAAAGCATCGAGGATGTGTTCTCGATCGGCCTCAACCGCGCCGTGTCGGTGATCGCCGAGAAGCAGCTGAAGGGCAAGGGCGGCCGCAATGGCGGCACTGCCGCTGCGCTGAAGGAGCTTGGCGACCATCCCGATGGCGGCGGCAAGATCGTCGTGCGCGACGGCAAATACGGACCTTACGTGAATTTCGGCAAGGTCAACGCCACCCTGCCCAAGGGCAGGGATCCGCAGTCGGTGACGATCGAGGATGCGCTGGCGCTGATTGCCGAGAAGGAAGCCAAGGGCGGTGGCGGCAAGAAGCCGTTCCGCAAGGCGGCAGCGGCTAAGGCACCTGCTGCCAAGAAAACCACAGCCAAGAAAACGGCGGCCCAAAAGCCGGCTTCGAAGAAGCCGGCCGCGAAGAAAAAAGGGTAGGACAGCGTGGCGCGCAGGATCACCGGTAGGAGCCACGGCGATCCGCGCACCGCCGACACGAGGGCCAAGGTCAAGGACGACTATCGGCCATCGCGTGACGAAATCCTGCGCTACATCGCCGAAAATCCCGATCGCGCGGGAAAACGCGACATTGCCAAGGCGTTCGCGCTGCGCGGCGACGACCGCATCTGGCTGAAGGACATTTTGCGCGACCTGCAGGACGAAGGCGTCCTGACCAAGGAGCGCAAGCAACTGGCCCGCGTCGGCGCCCTGCCCCATGTCGCCGTGCTCGACATCTTCGGCCGCGACGGCGATGGCATTTTGCTGGCGCACCCGGCCGAGGCCGTGGGCACGGGCGAACCGCCCGTCGTCTCGATCCGCGTGTCGCGTGGCGGCAGCGGCCCGGCGCCCGGCATCGGCGACCGCGTGCTGGCAAAAACCTTTCCGACCAACGAAGCGACCGGCCCCGCCTACACCGGGCGGGTGATGAAGATTTTCGAGAAGCGCACCGATGCCGTGCTCGGTGTCTTTCGCATCCTGCAGGACGGCACCTTCCGCATCGAACCGGTGGAACGGCGTCAGCCCGAACTGATTGTCGACAAGGAATTCCAGAACGGCGCCAAGAACGGCGACCTGGTCGAGGTCGAGCCCGCAAGGGCCTCCCGCTATGGCTTGCCGAGAGCCAAGGTGCTCAACGTGCTGGGTTCGCTGACCAGCGAAAAGGCGGTCTCGATGATCGCCATACACGCGCATGACATTCCGCATATTTTCCCGACCGACGTCATCGCTGAATCCGAAGCCGTCAAGCCGGCGACGCTTGATCACCGCGAGGACTGGCGCGACCTGCCGCTGGTCACCATCGATCCGGCCGACGCCAAGGACCATGACGACGCCGTCTTCGCTACACCCGATCTCGACGAGAAGAACCCGGGCGGCGTGGTCGCCACTGTGGCGATCGCCGACGTCGCCGCCTATGTGCGCTATGGCACGGCGCTCGATCGCGAAGCGCTGAAGCGCGGCAATTCGGTCTATTTCCCCGATCGCGTCGTGCCGATGCTACCCGAACGCATCTCCAACGATCTCTGCTCGCTGCGCGAGGGCCAGGACCGGCCGGCGCTCGCCGTGCGTATGGTTTTTTCGGCCGAGGGCCGCAAGCTCAGGCACTCCTTCCATCGCGTCATGATGAAGTCGGCGGCGAAGCTCGCCTACACCCAGGCGCAGGCGGCGATCGACGGCGTGCCGGACGAGAAGACCGGTCCAATCCTCGATACGGTGCTGAAGCCGCTGTGGGACGGCTATGCGATCCTGAAGCGTGGCCGCGATGGGCGCCAGCCGCTCGAGCTCGATCTGCCGGAGCGCAAGATCCTGCTCAAGCCGGACGGCACCGTCGATCGCGTCATCGTGCCGGAACGGCTCGATGCCCACAAGCTCATCGAAGAATTCATGATCCAGGCCAATGTTGCCGCCGCCGAGACGCTGGAAGCGAAGAAACAGGAACTGGTCTACCGCGTCCACGACGCGCCGTCGCTCGCCAAGCAGGAATCGTTGCGCGAGTTCCTGCAGACGCTTGGCCTGTCGCTCGCCCGCGGCGCGCAGATGCAGCCAAGCCAGTTCAACGGCATCCTGGAGCGCGTGCGCGGCGCCGACAATGAAGGCTTGGTCAACGAAGTGGTGCTGCGCTCGCAGAGCCAAGCCGAATACTCGCCCAAGAACATCGGCCATTTCGGTCTCAACCTCAGGCGCTACGCCCATTTCACCTCGCCGATCCGCCGCTATGCCGATTTGATCGTTCATCGCGGACTTATTGCCGCACTCGGCCTGGGCCCGGGCGGGCTGACGCAGGACGAAGCGGCACGGCTCGAAGATGTCGCGGTGCTGATCTCAGGCACGGAACGCCGCGCAATGGCGGCCGAGCGCGACACGGTCGACCGTCTGATCGCCGCCTATCTCGCCGAGCGCATCGACGACCGGTTCGATGCCCGCATCTCCGGCGTCACCAAATCAGGACTATTTGTCCAATTGCCGCAGTACGGCGCGGATGGTTTCATCCCGGTGTCAACATTGAACGGCGATTACTATATATACGACGAAACGGCCCGCTCCCTGTTCGGAGAACGCTCGGGCAAAGGCTACCAGCTCGCGGACCGCGTCGAAGTCCGACTCGTCGAGGTGGCACCGATGGCCGGCGCGATGCGCTTCGAGATGTTGACCGACCCGAAGCCTTTGCCGGGCTCCAAGCGGTCGTTTCACAAGGCCAAGGGCCGCGCCCGCGCGTCGCAATCGCGACCGGGTTCGCGCGGCAGGAGACGATGATGACAACAGCCATTGAAGAACAGGTTTTCGGCGGAGAACATCACTCGGGCCGGGTCGCCCGCCCGCTGTGGACGGCGATGAAGCGCGGCCTGCTCGGCCGCTGCCCGCATTGCGGCGAAGGCAAGCTGTTTCGCGCCTTCACCAAGACCGTCGACACATGCAGCGTCTGCGGTGAGGAACTGCATCACCACCGCGCCGACGACCTGCCTGCCTATCTCGTCATCGTCATCGTCGGTCACATCGTGCTCGGCGCTTTCATGGGCGTCGAGGCGACCTCCACCTTGTCCACATGGCAGCACATCGCCATCTGGGTGCCGCTGACCATCCTTCTGTCGGTCGCACTGCTGCAACCGGTCAAGGGTGCCGTCATCGGACTGCAATGGGCCTTCTATATGCACGGCTTCGGCGACGAACACGACGTGATCGAGCCGCATCCCGGAGCCTGAGTCGCAGCCAAGAATGCGCCCTGGCGCAACATACCGACCGTGAAAGGCCACTTTCGCTTGCCAGAAGTTTCCGCTAGGTCCTGCGCATGGACGGTATGACCAAGGCGGAAGTCGACAAGATCGAGCGGAGCATGATCGCTCATAGCGACCGGCCAATTCGGCCGCGCGACGCGGCAACCCTGATCCTGCTCGACCGCAAGGGCGATGACGTGCTGGTTCTGATGGGCCGCCGCCATGCCGGCCACGCCTTCATGCCGGGCAAGTTCGTCTTTCCCGGCGGCCGCACCGATCCGGCCGACAGCCGCATCCCGGTCGCCGCTGCATTGCACCCGGAGCAGGAAGCTAGGCTGATCGCCGGGCCGGGGCGCATAAGCGCCGCACGAGCCCGCGCCATCGCCTTGTCGGCCATCCGCGAGACCTATGAGGAAGCCGGATTGCTGATCGGCCGCAAAGGCGCTTTCGCCACCGTCAGGCCCGATTGGCAAGGTTTTGCCGAACACGGCGTGCAGCCCTCTCTGGACATGCTGCGCTTCGTCGCGCGCGCCATCACGCCGCCCAACCGGGTGCGCCGCTTCGACACGCGCTTCTTTAGCGCCTGGCGCGACGACGTCGCAGTCGAACTGCCCGGTGGCGGCCCGACCAACGAACTCGAAGAGCTGGTCTGGTTGCCGCTTGCCAAGGCCAGGGAAGCCGACATACCCGACATCACCCGAATGATCCTGGACGAGCTGCAAAAGCGCCTCGCCCATGATCCGCTGTTGCGTCCGGGCGGTCCCGTGCCCTTCTACCGGCTTGTCCGCAACCGCTTCACCCGCGAACTTCTGTAGAGTATTCAGCATCCCCATGACGGTCGATACCCAACCACAGGGCGACGAACGCGTACACTGGCTGCCGATGGTGGCGGCGATCTCGTCGATCAGCGTCGTCGGCATCGCCATCGGTCTTGGCATGCCGCTGCTCAGCGTCATCCTGGAAACACGCGGCCATTCGGCCTCGATGATCGGCCTCAACACGGCCGTCGCCGGCCTCGCCTCGATCGCCGGCGCGCCGCTGGCGACGCCACTCGCCATGCGCTTCGGCGTCGCCTGGACCATGATTGCCATGATCGCGACCGGCGCGCTTGCCTTTGTCGGCTTTCATTTCGCGCCCGATTTCTGGATGTGGTTTCCGCTGCGCATCGTGCTGCACATCGCGCTGACGGTGCTGTTCATCCTGTCTGAATTCTGGATCAGCACCTCGGCGCCGCCGCATCGGCGCGGCCTTGTCCTGGGCATTTACGCCACTGTTCTGTCGCTCGGCTTTGCCGCCGGGCCGTGGCTGTTCGCCCATCTCGGCAGTTCCGGCTTCAGGCCGTTCGGCGTCATCATCGGTCTGGTGACGCTGGCAGCCATACCCGTGCTGGCGGCGCGCAACGAGAGCCCGTCGATCGCCTCCGACGGCGAGACCAGCAATTTCCTGCGCTACATCTGGCTGGTGCCATCGGCGACCGCGGCCGTGCTGGTGTTCGGTGCGGTGGAAACCGGCGGCTTTGCGCTGTTTCCGATCTATGGCAGCCGCATCGGCTATTCCGAGGCCGACGCAGCCCTTCTCCTGACCATGATCGGTCTTGGCAACGTGCTGCTGCAGATCCCGATCGGCATGATCAGCGACCGCGTCAGCGACCGCCGCTATCTGCTGATTGCCTGCGCCACGGTCGGTCTTGTCGGCACTGTCTTCATGCCCTTCTTCGCCCAGAACTGGCATTTGATGGCAGCACTTCTGTTTGTCTGGGGTGGCGTCGTCGCTGCCATGTACACGATCGGCCTTGCCCATCTCGGCTCGCAGCTTTCGGGCCACGAACTGGCGTCGGCCAACGCCGCCTTCGTGCTGTGCTACGGCGTCGGCATGGTGCTCGGCCCGCAAGCGATCGGCATCGGCATGGATGCGTTCGGTCCGTCCGGCTTCGGCTGGTCGCTAGGCCTGTTCTTCGCCGCCTACATTGCTTTGGTCGCCGTCAGGCTGGTCCGCAAGATCCTCCTGTAGCGCGACTGCTACCGGCCCTGCATTCGCATTGGCCGATGACAGGCTGCTGACAGAACCGTGTCAGGAGCACAGGGCTAAAAGGATGTCCCAAAACACTTGAGGACACTTCCATGATCGACAGCGGCTTTGAAACCACATCGCTACGAATGACACTGCTTCTGCTCGTAACCTTCCAGGCCCCGGCCGCCGACGTCGACCGCATCATGGACGCGGTGGTCGCGATCGCACCGCTGGCCATGGGTAAATATGACCGCAATGCCTATCAGTCGGCGCACGGCATCGAACGCTACAGGCCGCTTGACGGTGCGGCCGCCGGCGCCGAAACGGAGCTGCGGCGGCGCCCCGGCACGGTTGAGGTTTCCTTCGAACTACCGGACGACCAGACGCTGGCCGCCCGCGTCGTCGAGGCGATTTTCCAGGCCCATTCCTACCAGGAACCGGTGATCCGCATTCAGCCGATCCTTGCCAGCCGTTCCAAAGGGCTGGACGACCGCGCCAATCCGAATCGCTGGTGGAACACGACCGGCGACTGGAAGAAGGTTGCGGCATCGGCGACGGAAACCGCGTGATTTCCGCTCACCAGTCGGCTCAGGCGGGTCGCACAGGGCCTACCGGGCTTGACTTTCCGGGCGCGTTCTTTATGTGTCGCGCCAAGTTTCCCGCGTCCGGGTGTTTCCCCGTGCTCCAGCGGCCAAAACCCCACGAACAAACGGACTGATATCATGGCCAAAGCCGCAAACATCAAGATCAAGCTTCTGTCGACCGCCGACACCGGTTTCTTCTACGTGACCAGCAAGAACAGCCGTACCAAGACGGACAAGCTGTCGTTCCGCAAGTACGACCCGGTCGCCAAGAAGCACGTCGAATTCAAGGAAACCAAGATCAAGTAATCTGGGTTTTCCTTCTGCAATGCCGAAACGCCGCCCAGTGGGCGGCGTTTTTCGTTTATAGCCAATTGATGTCATTGCATCCGCGCAAAGCCTCCAGCCAAAAGGATTGAC
>NZ_RZRQ01000207.1:0-10845 GCF_003997785.1 Mesorhizobium sp. M7D.F.Ca.US.004.01.2.1
GGTCAAGGATATCAAGGCCCTCGCGCAGAAGAAATTCCGCGACCAGCAGAACGCCTTCATGGCCGAGGGACTGAAACTGGTCATCGATGCGCTCGATCTCGGCTGGCACATCAGGACATTGGTTTTCGCCAAGGCCGGGCGCGGCAACGCGGCGGTGGAAAAGGTCGCGGCACGCACGGTTGCCGCCGGCGGCATGGTGCTGGAAGTGTCGGAAAAGGTGCTCGTCGCCATCACCCGTCGCGACAATCCGCAAATGGTGGTCGGCGTCTTTTCGCAAAAATTCCTGGCCTTGAAGGATGTCCGCGCTGACAATGGCGACGTCTGGGTGGCGCTCGACCGGGTGCGCGATCCCGGTAATCTCGGCACCGTCATCCGCACCATCGATGCCGTCGGCGCCAAGGGCGTCATCCTGGTCGGCGACACCACCGATCCTTTTTCGGTGGAGACGGTGCGCGCCACAATGGGTTCGATCTTTGCCGTGCCGGTGGCCAAGGCGACAACCGAGGCTTTCCTTGCCTGGCGAGGCGGGTTTTCAGGCCTCGTCGCCGGCACCCACCTGAAAGGCGCCGTCGACTACCGCTCGGTCGATTTTTCCCGCGGCCCGGTGCTGCTGATGATGGGCAACGAGCAGCAGGGACTGCCCGAAAGCCTGGCTGCGAGTTGCGACAGGCTGCTCCGGATTCCGCAAGCGGGCCGTGCCGATTCGCTCAATCTGGCCGTCGCCACCGGCATCATGCTGTTCGAGATCCGGCGCGGCGCGCTGAAGCTCGAACCAATCGTGGACCAGCAATGAAGGTTGCCTGCCCGTGAAATCATGGTCTCCCTACGCGCTGCTCGTCGTCGCGGCCATCGCGCTTGACCAGTGGATAAAACACCTGGTCGAGACTGGTCTCGCCTTTCAGGAAAAGCTCGATCTGGTACCCTTCCTGGCGCTGTTTCGCACCTACAACACCGGCATCGCCTTCTCGATGTTCTCGTCCTTTGGCGACACCGGGCTGATCGTCATTTCGCTTGCGGTCGTTGCCTTCGTGCTGTTCCTGGCGACACGGATCGCACCGTCCCAGATCCTTGCCCGCACCGGCTTTGCGCTGATCGTCGGCGGCGCGCTCGGCAATCTGATCGACCGCGCCGTCTACGGCCACGTCATCGACTACATCCTGTTCCACACGCCGGTCTGGTCCTTCGCCGTCTTCAACCTTGCCGACGCCTTCATCTCGGTGGGTGCGGCACTGGTCGTCTTCGATGAACTGTTCGGCTGGCGGCGCGAGCCCAAGCCTTCAAACGCCAAGTCTTCCAAAGATTGACCCCGTGCAGCCATCGCCGCACAGTTCATGTCGCCAAACAAGATCGCGGAGAAAGAGATGTCCGAAACCTTCAAAGCCATCCTCGTTTCGCGTGACACCGAGAAAAAGCAGTCGGTAACCGTGACCGATCTCACTGACGCCGACCTGATGGAAGGCGATGTCACCGTCGCGGTCGAGGCGACGACGGTGAACTACAAGGATGGTCTGGCGATCACAGGCAAGGCGCCGGTGATCCGCCGCTGGCCGCTGGTGCCGGGCATCGATTTCGCCGGCACCGTCATCTCGTCTTCCCATCCCGACTGGCGCGCTGGCGACAAGGTCATCCTGAACGGCTGGGGCGTCGGCGAAACCCATTTCGGCGCCTACGCCGGCCGCGCCCGTGTCAAGGGCGACTGGCTGGTGCCGCTCCCCGATGGCATCAGCCCGCATGACGCGATGGCCGTCGGCACCGCAGGCTACACCGCGATGCTCTGCGTCATGGCCCTGGAGCGCCACGGCATCCTGCCCGATCGCGGCCCGGTGGTGGTGACAGGGGCGGCCGGCGGCGTCGGCTCGGTCGCGGTCTCGATCCTGTCCAGCCTCGGCTACCATGTCATTGCCTCCACCGGCCGCAATGCCGAAAGCCCCTATTTGATCAACCTTGGCGCCGCCGAAGTGATATCGCGCGACGAGCTTGCCCAGCCGGCCAAGCCGCTGGCCAAGGAGCGCTGGGCTGGCGGCGTCGACGCCGTCGGTAGCCACACGCTGGCCAATGTGCTCTCGATGACCTCCTATGGCGGCGCGGTCGCCGCCTGCGGCCTGGCCGGCGGCATGGACCTGCCGACGAGCGTCGCCCCCTTCATCCTGCGCGGCGTCTCATTGCTGGGCATCGATTCGGTGATGGCGCCGAAGGCAGTCCGGCTCGAGGCATGGCGCCGCATCGGCACCGAGCTCGATCTGCAAAAGCTCGCCAGCCTGTCCAGGACCATCGGTTTTGACGGCATCATCGATGCCGCGCGCGACATCGTCGACGGCAAGATCCGCGGGCGCGTCGTCGTGGACATGTGAGCCGCTCGACTGCCGGAGAAGGCGGACGGAAATCGCCATGTCCGGCGGCAAATCCGCACCTGCTTCGGCAAAAAGCGTTCATCCGCTAAAATTCGAACGATCCGCCGCAATTTTCCATAATCTCTGTCTGGCAAGGATTTCGCATGATCGCGGAATCCGGCAGCCAACAGGCGGACACTGGCGACGACGTCGATGCGGCGCCGACGTCGACGCGGCGCTTTGTCGCCGCGCCGTCGCTGGTGCCCGAGCCGGAATTCTCCAGGCGCGAAGGCCTGCCCTTTCTGACATTCGTCGCCATCGTGGTGGTGGCCGGCCTGGCGCATCTGACCGGGGCACCCATCTTCATCAGCATCGCATTGCTGGCAACCGGCCTTGCCGGCCTTGCCGTGCATCTGCGCGCCAGGCGGAGCGAACACCGCACCGCCGCCCTTCTTGACGAAACCACTGCCCGCAGCCGCGCCGAGATCGAGACGCTGGCCGACCGCATGTGGGAAATGCAGGAGAGCGATGAGCGCTTTCGCGGCCTGATCGACGCGCTTGGTGATCTCGTCATCCATCGCGACCGCGATGGCTATATCGTCTATGCCAACAAGGTCTTCGCCGATCTGGTCGAAATCGATCAACGCGACCTTGCCGGCAAGACCCTGGCGGAACTCGGCATCGAGGTCGGTATCGTTCCCGATGCCGCCTTTTCCGACCATGAGTGCCTGAGTTCCACCGATGTCGCCATCAGTACGCCGAGCGGCCCGCGTTGGTTCTCGTGGATCGAACTGTCGGTGCGTGACAAGGACAGCGATGCTGTTTCGCATCGCGCGATCGCTCGCGACATCACCGCCCGCAAACGCGCCGAATCCTCGCTGATCACCGCACGCGAGCGGGCCGAATATGCCAGCCAGGCCAAATCACGCTTCCTCGCCACCGTCAGCCATGAAATTCGCACGCCGATGAACGGCATCATGGGCATGGCCAGGTTGCTGGCCGACACCAGCCTGTCGCCGGAGCAGCAGACCTATGTCGGCGCTGTCTCGACCTCGGCCAGCGCATTGCTTGCCCTGATCGAGGATCTTCTCGACTACTCCAAGATCGAAGCCGGGCGCTTCGACCCGGAGCCGCAGCCGATGTCGGTGCGCGAGATCGCCGACAACATCATCGAATTGCTGGCCGCGCGCGCCTTCGCCAAGCGTATCGGGCTGGGCTGCCATGTCGAACCCGACGTGCCGCAGTTGATCACCGCCGATCCGGGCAAGGTCAGGCAGGTGCTGCTCAACCTTATCGGCAACGCCATCAAATTCACCGACAGCGGCGGCGTGTTGGTGAGCATCGCACGCGCGCGCACCGAAACCAGCGACCGCGTATGCTTCACCATCGCCGATACCGGTCCGGGCCTGCATGATGAGGACCTGGATCGCATTTTCGAGGAGTTCGAGCAGGCCGACGGCACGTCGACGCGCACGCATGGCGGGGCCGGCCTCGGCCTTGCCATCTCCAGGCGCCTGGTGGCCGCCATGGGCGGCACGATCTCGGTATCCAGCCGGCTCGGCCAAGGATCCGAGTTCGTCTTCGAAATCCCGGCGATAGCAGCCACCGAAGCGCCGCAGGGCCGCCAGAACGCGCTCTTGGGCAGGCGCGCGGTGATCCTGTCGAAAAACGCCGTCGAGGCCGACGCCATCGCCCGCACCATCCGCGCCAATGGCGGCGCGGTTGACGTCGCAACCGCCGCCGCACAGGCCGCACCCTTCGCCGCCGGCTGCGATGTGATTCTGGTCGATGCGGCCATGGAAGAAAGCGATGGAAGGCTGCTCAAACGCCTGCGCCAGAGCGGTTTCTCCGACTGCGAGGCCATCACGCTGATCGCGCCGACCGACCGCGGCATGCTCGGCGAGTTCCGCGCCAGTGGCTACGCAACCTTCCTGGCCAGGCCGGTGCGTGGCGGAACGCTTCTGCGTGTGCTGTTGAGCAGCCATGCCGCCAGCCTCGCCCAGCCGCAGCCCGAAAAGCGCGGCGCACCGACGATGCGCGCCGTCGGCAACCGCCAGCGGGGCCTGTCGGTGCTGATCGCCGAGGACAATGACATCAACGCCATGCTGGCCCGCGCCACGCTGTTGAAGGCCGGGCATCGCGTCAAGGTGGTCGGCAATGGCAAGGCCGCCGTCGAGGCCGTCACCGGCGCCGGGCACAGGGACCGCTTCGACGTGGTCTTGATGGATCTGCATATGCCGGTCATGGACGGGCTGGACGCGATTGCCGCCATCCGCCGCCATGAGGAAGAGACCGCCGTGTCGCCGGTGCCGATCATGGTGCTGTCTGCCGACAGCCAGGAAAAAACCCGCCATGCGGTGTTGGCCCATGGCGCCAGCGGCTTTGTCACCAAGCCGCTCGACCCTCAGGCGCTGGTCAATGCCGTAGAGGGACAGGTCGTCGCGGCCTGAGCTTCCACCGCCCATTTCACGCCGCGCGATCACTTAAACGTAGCCGGTTGATCGTATTCGCCAGCCGACGAAGTATTGCCCACAACGGCGTATCACGGTACTGTCACAATCCTGTTGCACCTACACCGTATCCCCGTGCCAAGAGGGATGGCTCGAAGGAGAATCACTCGTGCATACAGTTATGCCGGAATGTGACACTCGGCCGAACGCCAGCAGCGCCTTGCTTGCCGGACGTAACGTCGATTCCGTCATAAAGGGCGCGGCACTGGGCCGTATAGGCAATCTTGAAGTGCGGCTCGCTCGCAACGAGGCCGAGATCGCGGCCGCGCAGGAAGTGCGCTACCGGGTGTTCTACGACGAACTTGGCGCCAAGAAGGACCTGTTCCGGGCCCATGACCGCCGTGACGCTGACCGGTTCGATCCGCTCTGCGACCATCTGCTGGTTTTGGACACCACGCTTTCCGGTCCCGAACATCGCCGCATCGTCGGCACGTATCGGCTGCTGCGGCAAGAAATCGCGGCCACGGCCGGAGGGTTCTATTCGGAAGGTGAATTTGAGCTGACCAAGCTCATAGCCCGTCACCCCGGCCAGCGTTTTCTCGAGCTCGGCCGCTCCTGCGTTTTGCCGGAATACCGCTCGAAGCGCACCATCGAGGCGCTGTGGCAAGGCATCTGGGCCTATATCAACCATTACGAAATCGGCGTGATGACCGGCTGCGCGTCCTTTCACGGCACCGTGCCGGCAGCGCACGCGGAGGCGCTCACCTACCTCGCCCACCACTGCCGGACGAATTCGGCCTGGGACGTGCGCGCCGTGTCCGGGCGCTACTGCTCGATGGATCTGATGCCGATCGAGGCCGTCAATACCAAGGCGGCGATCGCTGCGATGCCGCCTTTGGTCAAGGGCTACCTGCGCGTCGGTGCCCGCATCGGTGACGGCTGCGTCATCGACCGCGAATTCTCGACGGTCGACGTCTTCGTCGTCATGCCGGTCAAGGAAATCGGCGCCCGCTACGTCAACTATTATGGCGGGGAAGCCCAGCGCTTCGCTGCCTGACGCTAGCGAATAGCGAGGAGTTACGCCGCAATCCTGCGGACTGCTATTCGCTATTCCCTATTCGCTTCCTTTTCACGGAATATCTTCCGGCCGCCGGCCGGGTCGGCTCTTGTAGGACGGAAACGACCAGCCGAATTTGAGCGCGCCGCCACGCACAAGGAACGCCGCCGCAAAACCGGCGAGGTCCGAGGCGAGCGGCGGCAGTCCGGCAAGATCGCCAAGTGTGTAGAGGCCGGCACCCGCAAGGGCTGCTGTGACGTAGATTTCGGGCCTGAGCAGCACCGATGGCTCGCCGGCAAGGAGGTCGCGCAGAATGCCGCCGAAAGTGGCGGTAAGCACACCGGTGACGACGGAGACGACCGGCGAACCGGTAATCGCAAGTCCCTTGGCTGCGCCCATCACCGAAAAGGCGGCGAGCCCGATGGCGTCGAGCCAGAGCAGCCATTTCCAGCGCGATTCGACACGGTGCGCGCTGAAGAAGACCAGCACCGCAACCACGGCGCAGATCAGCACATAGCCGGAATTGGCGACCCAGAAAACCGGCAGGTTGAGGATGACGTCGCGAAGCGTGCCGCCGCCTATCCCGGTGACGCTGGCCAGGAACAGGAAGCCGATAATGTCGAGTTGCTTGCGCGAAGCCGCAAGCGCCCCGGTCGCCGCGAAGACGGCGACACCGGCATAATCGAGAAGCGCGATGGGGTTCATGGCAGGCCAGGGGAGTAAGGGAATAGGGCAGTAAGGCAGTATGTTTAGCACGAAGCCGCACCCTTGGTGCGTCCCCCTTTTCCCTACTGCCCTACTGCCCTACTGCCTTACTCCCCTAATCATGCATCCTTCTCAGCCTGTTCGTTCACCGGCCCCGGCTCGACCGGCGCTTCGGCGGTGGCAAGTTTCGGACCGCCCTTGGCGACGCCAACCATGGCGGGGCGCAGCACGCGGTCGCCGATCGAATAGCCCGGCTGCATAACCTGGACCACGGTATTGGCCGGAACGTCCGGATTGGGCACTTCGAACATCGCCTGGTGGAAATTGGGATCGAACTTCTCGCCTTCGGGCGCGAGCTTCTTGACCCCGTGCCGTTCCAGCGCCGACAGCATGGCGCGCTCGGTCAAGTCGACGCCTTCGATCAGCGCCTTGAAGCCGGCGTCACCAGACGCCTTGGCCTCGGCGGGAATCGCGTCCAGCGCGCGGCGCAGATTGTCCGACACCGACAGCATGTCGCGAGCGAAATTCGCGACCGCGTAGGTGCGCGCGTCGTGCACGTCGCGCGCCGTGCGGCGACGCAAGTTTTCCATCTCGGCCGCCACGCGAAGCGCGCGGTCCTTCAGTTCTTCATTTTCCTTCAGCAGCCGCACAAGGGCTTCATAGTCGCCGTCGATGCTGCCTTCCGTGCGCTCGGCAGTGGCCTCGGTTGCCTCGACTTCATCGGGCGCGCGTTCGTCTTTTGCCTGGTCGCTCATCGCCGTTTCCCGTCAATCTCGAATGGTGTGGATTTTGTGCCCGATATCGAGGTTTGGCGGCCAAAAATCAAGGGGTAAGCGATTGTGGAGGCGATCAGCCAGGGCTGGAAACGACAGGCAAGACATTTCGATTTAATTCAAATTTTACCCTAACCGCCGGCTTTGCTTGCCACAAAGGCGTGATGGGGGAACCATTCCCTTGCTGGAGGAGTTTCGAAACCGACACAGGATTTTGAGATGATGAGCCGCAACAAGGGTGAAAAGGTAGAAAGGCTGGCCGCCGAGGTCAGACGCCAGTTCGGCGCCGAGACGGTGACGCGCTTTCTGCGCACCTTGCCGGCCTTCCGCACCGAGGCCGACCTTCCCGACCGCTTCAGAGAGCTACTCGACCGCCTGGACGGCGCGGAGGGCGGTGACGTCGGCTTGCGCCGACAGTGACGCGCCGACCAATCTTGGCAGCAAACCTCTATCGGCAATAGCCTGAAAGAACCGAACCATCTAAGGATGGATGCGTTGTGGTTCAAATGGAGGACATAATGCGCAAGGTTTCGATCACCTCATTGCTGTCGGCGCTTATCGGCCTCGGCGCCGTCACCTTGGTGGCCTTTCCGGCACAAGCAGAGGATCTGCAGCTGCAATTGGGCAAACATGGCCCGCGGCTGAAGCTCATGCAAGATTGCGATCCCGCCTATGACGATTGCGAAGGTCCCCGGCGCGACGACCGGCGCGACCGCCGTCAATCACGAGGCTGCACGGAAGACCGGGCCCTCGACAAGGCGGACCGAATGGGCGTCCGCCGGGCAAGGATAGAGTCCGTCGGCCGCCGGGAGATCGTTGTCCGCGGCAGACAGGATGGCGACCGCGTGCGCGTGACTTTCGGCACCGAGCGCGGCTGTCCTGTTCTCGATCGCGAATAGAGATTGACCCGAACTGGCAGCCGCTGATCAGACGACAATTAGGGCTTCCGATTGCTGAATTATCGGGCTTGAAAGCCCGCCACTGCGGCGATCTATCATCAAGCCGGTCGAGCCCGAGATGGCAGGCTCGACCGCCCCCACGCGACAATTACGCGCAGTAATTTTGCGTGATTGCTGTCTTGCGGTGGCGGGGTACCCCGCCTATGCTTCCTGATGAACATGATTTCCCCTGAGGCGGTCGCCAACAGCAAGCGCGCCTGGCTGAAAATTCTGGCGCGCTACAAGAAGCCTGACAGGCGGCGCAGCACAGTGGAACTCGCCATCACACTTATTCCGTTCGCCGTGCTCTGGGGACTGTCCTCGGCGGCCTATGCCTATGGCCATTGGTGGGGACTGATCCTGATCCTTCCCGCGGCCGGGTTTCTGGTCCGCATCTTCATGATCCAGCACGATTGCGGCCACGGCTCCTTCTTCGCCAATCGCTACGCGGACGACTGGATCGGCCGTGCGCTCGGCATCCTGACGCTGACGCCCTACGACTGCTGGCGGCGCGCTCATGCGACACACCACGCCAGCGCCGGCAATCTTGACGAACGCGGCATGGGCGACATCAGGACGCTGACCGTTGCCGAATACCGGCAAATGTCATGGCGAGGCCGCCTTGCCTATCGTCTCTATCGCCACCCGCTGGTGATGTTCGGGCTCGGGCCGATCTGGCTGTTCATCTTCGAGCAAAGGCTGCCCGTCGGCATGATGCGCGGCGGCCTGACGCCCTGGGTGTCGTCGATGACCACCAATCTTGGCATCGCGGTTGCAGCAGCCGTCCTCATCTGGTTCGTCGGCCCCGGCGCGTTCCTGGTGGTCCATCTGCCGATCGTCGTCCTCGCCGGTTCGGCCGGCATCTGGCTGTTCTACGTCCAGCATCAGTTCGAGGAAACGGAATGGGCGAAGGATGCCGACTGGGAATTCCAGCATGCCGCCCTGCACGGATCGTCCTATTACGACCTGCCCCCGGTACTGAACTGGTTTACCGGCAATATCGGTGTCCATCACGTCCACCACCTCTCCGCCAAGGTGCCGTGCTACCGGTTGCAGGAAGTGCTGCGGGATTATCCCGAACTGCGCAGCATCGGCCGCGTCACGCTGCTCGAAAGCCTGCGCTGCGTCAAACTGGCGTTGTGGGACGAGAACCGCCGCAAGCTGGTGTCGTTCCGCGAGGCACGGGCGGCCGCCTAAGCAATTCCAGGAAAAGTGTGAAACGGTTTTCCGTCCGGAATTGCGTTAAAACAAGAAAATAGAAAGACCGCCGCGTCATGGACGCAGCGGCTTTGCAAATTCCCTGGATCAGGCCGCCTGACGCTCGTCGCGCATCAGGATCTCGCCATGGCGGATCTCGGTGCCCAGCACCTTCAGACATTCGCGGATGAAGTTGGACAGGCCCGGCCAGCCCTTGGCTGACACGAGATTGCCGTCGACATGGGCGCCGGTCGGTGCGACGTCGATATAGATGCCACCGGCCAGCGTGACCTCCGGCTCGCAATAATGGAGTGCTGCGACTTCCCGGCCCCGCACCACGCCATCGACAGCAATCAGGATCTGCACGCCATGGCAGATGGTGAAGATCGGCTTGCCGGCCTCGTGAAAATGCCGCACCAGCGCCTGCACCCGCTTGTCGATGCGGATGTATTCCGGGCCGCGCCCGCCCGCCGCATAGACGGCATCGTATGCAGCTGGGTCCACCTCGGAAAACGTCTTGTTGAGGATGTAGTCGTGGCCGAGCTTTTCCGTGTAGGTCTGGTGGCCTTCGAAGTCGTGCAGCGACGTTTTCAATATATCGCCCGCCTTCTTGTCCGGACAGACGACATGCACGGTGTGGCCGACCGCATGCATCGCCTGCTCAAAGACGAAAATCTCATATTCCTCGCTGAACTCGCCAACGAGCATCAGTATCTTCTTGCCAGCCATTCCCGGTTCCTCCCTTGTGGCCATATTTATTTCGGATCACGAAATAATGAACCTATCCTAAGGGCAGGATGGCGAAAGGGAAAGCACAAATCGCACAATTGGTAAGACCAGTTGATGTCGATTGGCACCGGCATCGTCACAGGGTATTCCACAGCAGGCAAAACCTGCACCACTGGTTCGACCAGAATTCTGATCAGGCAGCCTTGATCATGTCAGCGGCCTTTTCGGCGATCATGATGGTCGGCGCGTTGGTGTTGCCGCCGATCAGCGTCGGCATCACCGAGGCATCGACGACACGCAAGGCCTGCATGCCGCGCACACGCAATTGCGGATCGACCACCGCCATATCATCGATACCCATCCTGCAGGTGCCGACCGGGTGATAGATCGTGTCGGCTCGGGCTCGGATATGCGCCATCAGCTCGGCATCGCCCGAAACGCCGGCGGTGTAGATTTCCTTGTGGCGGTATTTGGCCAGCGACGGCGCCTCCAATATGCCGCGCATCATTCTGGCGCCCTTGAGCAAAAGCTCGGCGTCGCGTTCGTCGGACAGAAATCGCGGATCGATGCGCGGTGGCGCCAGCGGGTCTGGCGTCGACAGCCCGACCTCGCCGCGCGACTGCGGCCGCAGCACGCAGACATGGCATGAGAAGCCATAGCCCATAT
>NZ_RZRQ01000208.1:0-10830 GCF_003997785.1 Mesorhizobium sp. M7D.F.Ca.US.004.01.2.1
TCGACATATGGCGCCACCGTTCGGGCTCGTCCATCGCAATTCCTCCTCGCACCTGTTCGTCGGGTGGAGTGTCGCCTTGCGGTCCGAAGGGGTCAACCCAAAGTTTGCGCCGGTGAGCGGCTCTGTACGATGTCAGAACTTGGCGGGATCAGGCGAAGTTGGCGACCGACGTATACTTTGGGGAGTTGGGGTACTTGAAGACGTCGGCCGCCAGGGTGGGGTTGGGACGCACCACGTTGGGGACGCGATGCAAGGTCAGGCTAGGCGCTTGCCTGACATCTGCAATCGGAACGCCGGCCCATGGTGAACGACTGGTTACTATCCACAGGGGTTTACCCGACAGGCCAGTGTCAGGACAGCTGTGCGCAACGCGGAACTGCCGGCCATGCGCGCTCGACGGGCTGTGACCCAGTTGATAAGCCCGTCTGCGAAAGGAGCGCCTGAGTCGAGATGACCGTTGCGATCGAGATGGGACACACGACCGCAGGCGCCCCGGCGAAGCTGGATCTCGAGGAATTGCTGGCGACCCGGCTTTTGGTGCAGGGCAATTCGGGCTCCGGCAAGTCGCATCTGCTGCGGCGCCTGCTGGAGCAGAGCGCGCCCTGGGTGCAGCAGACCATCATCGACCCCGAAGGCGACTTCGTGTCGCTTGGCGATCGTTACGGCCATCTGGTGATCGATGCCGAGCAACATACCGAGCGCGGCCTGCAGGCGGCCGGCGAGCGGGCGCGCATCCATCGCGTCTCCACGGTGCTCAATCTCGAAGGGCTCGATGCCGAGAACCAGATGCGGCGCGCTGCTGCCTTCCTCGGCGGGCTGTTCGAGGTCGCCCGCGACCACTGGTACCCGATGCTGGTGGTGGTGGACGAGGCGCAGCTGTTCGCGCCGGCGGTGGCGGGCGAGGTTTCCGACGAAGCGCGCAAACTTTCGCTCGGCGCCATGACCAATTTGATGTGCCGTGGCCGCAAACGCGGGCTGGCCGGCATCATCGCCACCCAGCGGCTGGCCAAGCTCGCCAAGAACGTCGCCGCCGAGGCGTCCAATTTCCTCATGGGCCGCACCTTCCTCGATATCGACATGGCGCGCGCCGCCGACCTTCTGGGCATGGAGCGGCGCCAGGCGGAAGCCTTTCGCGATCTGGAGCGCGGGCAGTTCATGGCGCTCGGCCCGGCGCTGTCGCGCCGTCCGCTGGGCCTGCGCATCGGCCCGACCGACACAAGCCCGCGCAACGGAACGCCGCGGCTGATGGCGATGCCGGAATCAGCACTCGAGGATGCACGCGCCATCATCCTGGCGGCGCCGCCACCCGAGACCGTGCGCGCGCCGCGCCGCATGACGTCACCGGACCTGCTCGACCAGCTGATGGCGGCCAAGTCTGCGGCGCTGGAAATCCGCCCCGAACCGGTAGAACCGCAAGTCAGCGCCGAGGACCTAGCGGAGCGTCACGAGCGTGTCGACCGTGTGCTGCGCGCCATCCTGGCGCAACCCGACGCGGGTTTTCGCGTGATCGGCGTGCTCTATCAGGAATTCGTGGTCCGTTGCCGCATAGAAGGCCTCGCCTCGGTCGTGCCCGACCTGCCGGAGTTCCGCCGCATGCTGACGCGCGCCCGCGCCGGCCTCGGCTCCGAGACGACGCAGGATGACGCGTGGCGGGACGTTTCCGTCCGCGCGTCGCTGCTGCCCGACGACATGCAGGGCGTGTTCATGATGATCGCCCGTGCCGCGAAGGAGGGCTGGCCGTGCCCGAGCGATGCCGCGATCGCGCGTGCCTACGGCTCGCACTCGCTGCGCCGCGCCCGGCGCCTCTTGACCTATATCGAGGAGCAGGGCCTCATCGTCTGCCAGCTCGACGGAACAGGCCGGCGTACCGTGACGCTGGTCGAACTGGCCTGGGCAACGGCACCGGGCGATCCAAATGCCGCGGAGGTGGAGCAGGGGAGCTTGGCGCTGTGAGGCTGATATGAGGATTTCAGCACAGAGCGGACCGCAGCCTGGCGGCAATGGTGTCCGGATTCGTGTCATGGGGACGCCGAGATCTGGAACAAATCTCGCAAAGGATCTTATCCAACGCTATCTCGGAATACCGGTCGTCTTCGATCAAGGCTTTTGGAAACATGGGATCTTCCCCGCCCTGATGGACGGGCGTGAGCTGCAATATGGAAACTTGCCCATAGTTGTAATGAGCAAGGATCCCGTTACCCAGCTTCTGTCATGGTTCCGCTTCTCCCGGACCGACAGCATTTTCAGGCCGGAGAAAAATCTCGGTTCGTTCCTGAAGAAGCCGTTCGAAGTCAGGCAGGATTTTACCCAGCCAGGGCAGATGGCGTACAGGTTCCGCACACCTGCCGATTACTGGAACCAGTTCTACTTTGCCATGGAAGCGCTTCGCCGCACCGGCGCGCCGGTGCATTTCGTCTGCTATGAGCATCTCGTTGCAACGCCGGCCCTTTGCCTGAATGCGATGTCCCGCTTTCTTGATCTTCCCCGGCCTTTCGACCCCGGCACCGCCGTGGCAATGCCGCAGCACGCGATTGGCGCCAGCAACGACATCGACCCGCCTGCGGACCCCACTGCCAATCAGGGCCCGTTCGATCCCGCCCGTGCGGATCTGGCATCCGCCCTTGCCAGGATGGGGTGGCGCAATGCGAGCACTATCCTGCGGGCCATCGACGACGATGTGCTTGATGCAACGGGGCGACCTGAGTTTCGCAAAACCTGCAGGCAGGCGGCGGGCGCCAAGGCGATGCTGAGGTCGCTGGTTGGGTTTTGGTGAGGGGCGGTCCGGCGGCCGGAGGGCCGCACCGGGAGATTTCATGCCGAGGTGACGGGCGCCGCGAGGGGACTCAGCCGGTGAACGCTTCGAATGTATCCTTGGAGGTCAGCATCGCCTGGCCGTTGAACGAGATCGAGAAATCACCAAGCTGGTACTGGCCTTGGTCATTCTTGACCAGAAGGTCGCCATCAACCTTGTTGAAGCCACTCTCGATGCCTTTGACGATCCTGTCGACGTAGCGCAGGTTGCTCTTGACGGAGAGAATATCGTTCTTGGCCAGCTGCTGCGCGAGACGTTGGAGCTACGGGTTGTCGCCGATACTTTGCCGCCGCGCTTCAACGACCTCGGAGCTGGTGCGCGCCAACGCCGCGTTCAGAACCGGCAATGCCTTCTGCAAGCTGAACAATGCATCAGAAGTCATCTTGCTTGCGTCGGCGTAGCTCAGGCTTTGGTTGCTGATCGCCTTGTTGGTCTGCGCTTGCGGGATGCGGTCGGCGGCAGCCTCCATCTCGTCCTAGACGGCCCACATATAGTCATGCTCTTCCATTGCCATCACCGTTTCCCGCGTCTCGCCGGCAGGAATGAAATAGCGCGCAACGGTGGAGTCCTTGTGCTGGCGATCCGCCTCGACCATCGAGCTGATGAAGCGTGTATACTCGGCATAGAGTTCGCCATAATTGGCTTGGCCGGCGCGCATATAGGGGTCGTCCGCCGTCGTGGTGGAGGCTTGTGCCGCACTGGCGGATGAAGCCGCTGGTGCGTCCGCCTTGGCGTCCTGGCCAAAGCTACCGAACAGGTCATACTCTGTGTTGTCCTCATTGCTGGCGGCGCCCGGTCGGATGACCGGAGCCTCGGCCCGCAGCGCTGTACCTGCTTTGAGGAACGTCGACTGGCTTGTTGCAGCAAAGCCGCTCCTGGCGGACATCAGATTCTGTATCGTAACAGTGAGATCCGAGATAATCTGCATTGAGTAATCCTTGAATTTCCCATGCCTTGCATGCGATTCGCAGAATGAAGCACAGCAGTTAATCAACGGTTCAAGGTGAGCATTGGACAAAAATAGTTAGTCTGGTGCCAACGGCGTCTCCAATATAATTCAACAACAACTAATATAGTTGGCAAAGCCGCGAAAGCGACGAGCTTTCGAAACCCCGATTCATTCCGATGTCCAGCATGAGGAATGCGCCGCAGTGATCGCGGATCCTTCGCGCCACCAGCCGCGCAACGTGGCCGGCGAGGTCGATGTCGGCCGCGATGAGATAGGACGCGTTGGCGGAGACGGCATGGAATGCCGCATCCTGATGCGACCCGACATGCACACACAGAAAGGGCAGGGGGCGATCCATGTGCAAACGGTTGCCATTGCCGAATTCGCGACGGATCGGCTTGCCATCCCGGAAAAGCGCGTCCAGATCCGCTTCGATCAGCGCCAATGGAGACGCGGACTCGACGAGCTTCAGCTTCATCGCATGGCCCGCAGCGCCTCAACCAGGACGGGCACGGTCGATGCCAACATGGCGCGCAGCCGCTCGATTGCGCTCCAGTCGGGGTCGCCGCTCCATTCGTCCATGAAGATCTTCTTGAACTCGACCGCGATGGCGCACCCGGTTTGTGGAAAATTGGCATGGACGAAGCGGGTCTGTTCGCCCTTGCCCTGGAAGGATACGTTCTCGCGCACGTCGATCGGCTCGCCGTCGAGACGCCGGCCGCGAAGCGCCTCGATGAAAGCGTCGACGACCGGCGCCCAGCGCTCGCGGTCCATCGAGAATGTGCCGATATTGATATCGGGCGCGCCATCTTGTGACGCGGGCGCTCCTTGCGGCCCTTCGCGCCGGTGGTTGTAGCTGTGGACGTCGACAAGGACGAACCTGCCGCAGCGTTTTTCGACATCGACGAGGACACGCTTGAGCTCGGCATAGAACGCGTCGTGAAACGCGAGGGACTCGTTCACGATCTCCTCGGCCGGTGGCTCTCGCCACACATTCAAGCCCCAGGACTGCTCCGGCGACAGATAGATCGCGGCCTCGCGCGCCCGGTTCAGATCGACCTGAAAGCGCGATCGATGAACGATAAGCTGGGTCGGGAAATCGGCGATGAAGTGTTCGGTGAAGGGATCCTCCTCCCGCAGCCGGTCGGCGCTGGAGATGGACAGCAGCGGTTGGCAAACGGGCCCGACATCGCAGCCGCTGTGGATCGCCGTGCCAATGACCGGCGATGCACCGAGCTTGATTGTCCAGCCTGCCGCTGATCCGTTGGAAGTGTTGTTGAAAATGGGCTTGTTCACGATCCACTGAAATGCGCGGAGAGGGCGGACGGGTCCGGTTCGCCACACAAGCCTAACGTTTTACACCCTTGAGGAAACCAGGAATTTGCTCCAAGCTGGGCTTTCTCAATGATTTCCGGTTCGCACGGCGTACGCCAATTCAGGTTGGGCGCCTGGCTCAATGCCGCGATGCGGAACCGGATGGTCATTATGAGGAGACTGTTTATAACGGTCGCTGAAATCGCGAAGATCAAGGGGAGACGATGCGCTACATACGTCCGCTTTCAATGGAAGATGCCGTTGGCCAGTTGGCCGGCTCGTCCGGTACATCAGCAATTCTCGCGGGAGGCAGCGACCTCCTGGTGAGGATGAAAGGCGGCTTCATCGAACCCGACCTGATCGTCGACATCAAGGCGATCGACGGCTTGAGCGAGATCAGGGAAACGCCTGAAGGCTTCAGCATCGGCGCCGCGGTCCCCTGCGCCGTGTTGGGAGAGAGTGCCGCCCTGAAGAAGGCATGGCCTGGTGTCGTCGAGGCGGCCAAGCTGATCGGTTCGAAGCAGGTGCAGGGACGCTGCACCATAACAGGCAATCTCTGCAACGCTTCGCCGGCCGCCGACAGCGTGCCGGCGCTGGTTGCCGCAGGCGCCAGGGCAGTGGTCGTCGGACCGGCGGGCAGGCGCACGATTCCCGTGCAGAGCGTGCCGACCGGACCGGGCAAGACGTCGCTGGCCAAAGGCGAGATCATCGAGGCGATCCTGCTCGACAAGCGCGCGCCGCGGTCGGGCGATGCCTATCTGCGTTTCATTCCACGCACGGAGATGGATATCGCGGTGGTCAGCGCCGGCGTGAACCTGACGCTCGACGAGCACGGTGTCGTCAAATCGGCCCGCGTGGCGCTGGGCGCCGTGGCGGCGACGGTGCTTTTGGTCGAAGAGGCCGCGCAGGTGCTCATCGGTTCCAGGCTGGACGAGGCGACGCTGGAGCGGCTCGCCAAGGTCTGCGCAGGGGCTTGTCGTCCCATCGACGACAAGCGCGGCACCGTCGAATTCAGAAGGAAAGTTGCGGGCGTGCTGGCCAAGCGGGCCGCCACGACCGCCTATGCACGTGCAGGAGGCAAATGATGGCTGGTGTAGCAGTTTCAACCACAATCAACGGCGACACTGTCGAGTTCCTGTGCCAGCCGGACGAGACGCTGCTCGATGTCCTGCGCGATCGCCTGGGACTGACGGGCGCCAAGGAAGGCTGCGGCACCGGCGATTGCGGCGCCTGCAGCGTCATCCTCGACGACCGGCTGGTGTGCTCGTGCCTGGTGCTCGGCGCGGAGACCGAAGGGCGGCGCGTCGAGACCATCGAGGGCATGGCGCAGGGCGACAAGCTGCATCCGCTGCAGCAGAAGTTCCTCGAGCATGCAGCGCTGCAATGCGGCATCTGCACGCCTGGCTTCCTGATCGCAGCCAAGGACCTTTTGGCCAAGAACCCCGACCCGACCGAGGAGGAAATCCGCTTCGGCCTTGCCGGGAACCTCTGCCGCTGCACCGGCTACGACAAGATCGTGCGCGCCGTCCAGGACGCGGCCATCGTGATGAAGGGAGCCTGAGATGAATTTCGATCCACGTTTTTCCGGACGTAAATTCACATCCGTCGGCACACGCCCGATCCGTCCCGACGGCATCGACAAGGTGACGGGCCGCGCCCGCTACGGCGCGGACTTCAACATGGCCGGCCAGCTGGTCGGGCGCGTTTTGCGCAGCCCGCACGCCCACGCCAGGATCATCAAGATCGACACGTCGAAAGCGGAAAAGCTTCCCGGCGTGAAGGCGGTGATCACCGCCGCCGACCTGCCCGACCTCACCGATGGCGATGCCGCCATGTACGACGTGCTCGACAATTGCATGGCGCGCACGAAGGCGCTCTATGACGGCCACGCGGTCGCCGCGGTGGCGGCTGTCGACGCCCGCACGGCCAGGCAGGCGCTGAAGCTCATCGAGGTCGAATACGAGCTTTTGCCGCATGTCACCGATGTCGACGAGGCGGCGAAGCACACGGCGCCGTTGATCAATGATGCCATCTTCACCGAGGGGCTTGAGGAAAAGCCGGTAAAACCCTCCAACGTCACCAAGCGCAGCCAGTTTGGCCATGGCGATGTCCATCAGGGTTTCGGGCACGCCGACTTCATCGTCGAGCGCTCCTTCAAGACCGAGCAGACGCACCAGGGCTATATCGAGCCGCATGCCTGCGTGGCGAATTTCAGTTCAGACGGCACCGCCGACCTTTGGGTCTGCACGCAGGGCCATTTCGTCTACCGCCAGCACTGCGCCCAGCTGCTTGGCATGGAAGCCTCGAAACTGCGCGTCACCTCGTCGGAGATCGGCGGCGGTTTTGGCGGCAAGACCCATGTCTGGGCCGAGCCAGTGGCGCTGGCGCTGTCGCGCAAGGCAGGCCGGCCGGTGAAGCTGGTGATGACCCGCGACGAGGTGTTCCGCGCCTCGGGCCCGACCAGCGCCACCTCGATCGACGTGAAGATCGGCGCCCGCAAGGACGGCACGATCACCGCCGCCGAAGCGACGCTGCGCTACAGCTGCGGCCCGTATGCCGGCTCCTGGGCCGAGATCGGCGCGATGACCGCGTTTGCCTGCTACAAGCTCGATAACGTCAAGACGGTCGGCTACGAAGTGCTGGTCAACCGGCCGAAGACGGCGGCCTATCGCGCGCCCTCGGCGCCGATGGCGGCGTTCGCGGTGGAAAGCGCCGTCGACGAGCTGGCCAAGATGATCGGCATGGACCCGGTCGACTTCCGCATCAGGAACGCCGCGCAGGAAGGCACAAGGTCCTCCTACGGCCCGGTCTACGGCCCGATCGGCATCGGCCCGACGCTCGAGGCGGTGAAGAGCCATCCGCACATGAAGGCCCCGCTCGGCAAGAACCAGGGCCGCGGCATGGCTTGCGGCTTCTGGTTCAACTTCGGCGGCCAGACCTGCACCGACCTCAACATCGGCATGGACGGCTCGGTCTCGCTTGCCGTCGGCACCGTGGACGTCGGTGGCTCTCGCGCGTCGCTGTCGCTGGTGGCGGCGGAGGAACTCGGCATTGCCTATGAGCAGGTCAAGGCGATCGTCGCCGACACCTCCAGCCTCGGCTACAACGACATGACGGACGGCAGCCGCGGCACCTTCTCGTCCTCCATGGCAACGATCTCGGCCGCCCGCAACGCGATCAAGATCCTGCGCGAGCGTGCCGCGCAGATGTGGGATATTTCCGTCGACGACGTGGTCTGGGAAAAGGGCCACGCGATCGCCAAGGGCGAGAAGCACGGCAATCTCGGCAAGCTGTCGCTGAAGGAGATCGCGGTGGAATCGGGCAAGACCGGCGGACCGATCGCCGGCCACAGCGAGCTCGTCGCCGATGGCGCCGGCGTCTCCTTCGCCACCCATATCTGCGATATCGAGGTCGATCCCGAGACCGGCGCCACCAGGGTCATCCGCTACACGGTCGTGCAGGATGCCGGCAAGGCGGTGCACCCGACCTATGTCGAGGGACAGTACCAGGGGGGTGCCGCGCAAGGCATCGGCTGGGCGCTCAACGAGGAGTATATCTACGGCAAGGACGGCCGGCTGCAGAACCCGGGCTTCCTCGACTACCGCATCCCCGTCTGCTCGGACCTGCCGATGATCGACACGCAGATCCTCGAGATCCCCAACCCCAACCATCCCTACGGGGTGCGCGGTGTCGGCGAGACGTCGATCGTGCCGCCGCTGGCGGCGATCGCCAACGCGGTGTCGAACGCCGCGGGCGTGCGCATGACGCATATCCCGATGTCGCCGCCGCGCATCCTGGCGGCGATCGAGGCGGAACGGGAATGGTCGAAGTAACGCTCTGGGGTTCGCTTGGCGCGCTCGCCGGAGGCAACAGCAAGGTCGAGGTCGAGGCCAAGGACATAAGGGAGCTGTTCAGGAAGCTGGCTGAACAGTATCCCGGCCTCGAGCCCTGGATCGACAAAGGCATCGCCGTCGCCATCGACGGGACGATCTATCGCGATACGTGGTCGAAGAAGCTGCCGCAGGGGGCGGAGATCTTTTTGTTGCCGAGGCTGGCTGGGGGATAGGCGAGCCATTGACGACGATGTGCGGGACAGGCCTGGTTTCGGCAGACGGGCCGCGAGGCGGTTGGCCCCGCGGCGATGCTGAGGTCGCTCGTCGGTTTCCGGTGAGGGTGGCCGGCAAGGACCGGTCAGCCAGCCGCCGCGATGCCGGCGTGGTGGCTGCCCAATTGCCAGAAGGGCAGGGGAAACCGGCCGTGCTGGACTTCGAGCAGGCGAAAGCCCGCCCCGCCGATCAGGTGCAGCGGATCGCGGTTGAGGTGGCAGCCGCCGGCGATCGATCCCCACAGCCGGTTCAGGCGCTCCTGCCACCTCCGGCAACGCGGCCCCTCGGCCTGGCCATGCTCGATGAAGATCAGCCGGCCCGTCGGCTTCAGGATGCGCCGGATTTCGCTCAGCGCGGCTTGAGGGTCTGGAATGGTGCAGAAGGCATAGGTGACGACCACCGTGTCGGCGAAGCCATCGGCCAAAGGCAGGCTCTCGCCACTGGCCCGGATGCATTCGACGGCGAAGGGTGAGGCGCGGCTCTTCGGTGCGGCGAGGCCGAGCATGGTGCCGTCGGGATCAACGCCGACCAGCCGCTCCACTCTGGCGGCATCGTAATAGGGCAGGTTGAGGCCCGAGCCGAAGCCGACCTCGACGACGACACCTTCGGCCCTCGGGATGACGCGCCCGCGCATCCGCGAAAAGGCGCTGGCCGAACAGCCGGCATGGACGAAATAGGGGGCGACGCAGCGCGCGTACCAGGAGAGGCAGGTCTGGCACATGGCTCAGCCTCCATGGCCGGCGGCAGGGGCGCCGGCAAACGGTTCTGCTGTGCGGCGGCTTGATGTATTGACCGGTGACATTTCTCGCTCCAAGGGAGTTGATCGGGCCGGATTGGCTCGAAACCGGGGATAGACGGCCGGCGTCCCCTCAACGTCCTCTCGAAACCCTTGTGCGGCCGCGTGCGGATCGATGGAGCTGATACAACTCAGACTTCTGGGCTTTCCGGAGTTCCGGCTGAACGGGCGGCCGATAGAGCTTGCCCTGCGCAAGGCGGCGGCGCTCGTCATCTACCTGGCCGAAGCAGGCGGACCGGTGGCGCGCGACGTCGCCGCCACGCTGCTGTGGCCCGAAGCCGACGCGGAAGCCGCCCGCGCGCGGCTACGGCGCACGCTGTACAAGATCCGCATCGCCTTCGGCGAGGAGGTCATATCAGCCAGTGCGGCATCCCTGGTGGTGCGCGCGCCGCTGTCCGTCGAGGCCGATGCAAGCGCCTTCGAGCATGCCTGCAACGCCGGTCTTCTCGACGATGCTGCCGGCCTCTACACCAGCGACTATCTCGCCGGCTTCTCGCTGCCGGATTGTCCCGAATTCGAGGAATGGGTGTTCTTCCGCCGCGAGGCCTTGCGCAGCCGGCTGGTGCAGGCGCTGGAGCGGCTGGTGGAAGCCAAAATCGCCGGGGGCGAACCGCGCGACGCGGTGCTGCACGCCACGCGCCTCGCTGCCCTCGACCCGCTGAGCGAAAGCGCCCACCGCCATTTGATCCGCGCCCATCTGGCGGCCGGCGACCGGGCGGCGGCCGAGCGCCAGGGCGAGACCGGCACGCGGCTGCTGCGCGACGAACTCGGCGTGGCGCCGGACCCCGCCACGCTGGCTCTGCTGCGCGCCAGCGATGCCGAGGTGCCGAGAACCCGCTATGTCGCGGTGGAC
>NZ_RZRQ01000209.1:0-10775 GCF_003997785.1 Mesorhizobium sp. M7D.F.Ca.US.004.01.2.1
ACGCAGCGGTGTGAGACGGGCATTCTTGTGGATGTTCATTCGGACCCTCCGATGGATGCTGAAGCGTGGTAACTCCAGTCTCCTCGGTCCGGTCCGAATGGACAACCTCTCGAAAGCTCACACCTAGAACTCCTCTTGAAAGCGTATCTAGCTTCAAAGGGCGTGTCGAAACGCGGTCTCCGGCTCGGCTTCGGTCACAAGATCGAGGACATTTACGAAGCCGCAGTGGCCCTAGGAATGCCGCCGATTGGGAACGTGAAGATGATTGCCAACAACCTTGACCTGATGAATTCTCAGCAAGATTTTAGGTACCCGTCGGGGTACAAGCTGAATGTCCCGCCGCCGAGCTTCTGCCGAGAAACGTATAACGCTCTCCACACAGCGATCGAGCCGAGGATCCCCACCGAGGTACTGAAAGCCAACCTCAAATTTCATTGGGATTTTCGGGGGAAGACTGTCATTTGGAAGGACGAATAGCCCGAGGATGATCTTCCCCATCTACGTTGGCGTTCTTATGGCGCTGCTGTCAGCATCCGCCATTGGCGGTGGCGGCAAGGCGATCTTGTTGGGATGGCCGCCTCGCTGACAATGGCCGGGATGGGCACTCGCCGGCTGGCTAGGTTCTTAGCAGGCCATAGCCGGCTGTCTGGTGGAGATCGTCTTTCAGGGCTTTGATCGTCTGTGAAAGGTCGCGAACCTTGTCCATCAGCGTCTGAATGGTCGCCCCGATGGGCTGGATCTTAACGCCTCAATCGTCGCGAGAAGCTCAAGGTAGACGTGGTTCAATTGAACTTTCTCCCTTCGAGAGCTCTCAATGGTGATCGACATGTGCGACCAGGCTCGATCAATTGCCTGTTCGCTTATCCTTCATCGACAAGCGGACGCGTGCCGCCACCTCCCTTCCGTCACGCGAAGGACCCAGCCGGCGAGACCAGACGGCGTGCGTGGCGCAATCTTCTATGTGACGAGCGGCGAGATCGCGTGTGTCCCGCCGTGATGGGATCATCTATTCGTCGAGCGCGGCGCTGGCGCCATCATCGTCGATATCTGCAAACCCTGGGATGATCCAGCAGCTTCTCCTTCGACAGCAGCCCGGCGTCCTCGAGCGCCTCGAAATCCGGCAGCTGGCGCAGCGTGTCGAGCCCGAACTGCGACAGAAAAGTTTTGGTCGTCACATAGGTGTAGGGCGCGCCCGGCTGCGGGCTGCGCGGCCCCGAGGCGACCAGCTGCTCAGCGCGCAGCACGCCGATCAGGTCACGTGACACCTCCTTGCCGAAAAAGCTCGACAGCTCGCCACGGGTGATCGGCTGGAAATAGGCAATGCACATCAAGACAAGCGCCTCCGCCTGCGACAGTTCTTTTGCTCCCTCGCCCGCTGCCGTGCCGAAGGCTGCGTGAATGGCGTCGCCAAAAACCTTTTTGGTCCGGTGCTGCCAGCCGCCGGCGACCGCGACCAGCTCGTAAGGGCGGCCGGCGAGTTCGGCGCGAATGTCGTCGATGATCAGCTCGATATTGCAGTTTTTTCCCACCACCCGCGCGAGGACACTACGTGTCACCGGTTCATTTGCCGCAAAGATCACCGCTTCGACGCGGGCCATCCATTCGCACCAGCGCAGCTCCGGCGGCAGATGTTCCAGTTCGGTGTCGAGCAGCGCCGGCTGATCGTTTGGCTTGCGGCGGGCGGACGCTTCGCTCATCGCTACAGCCCGAACAGCCGGAATGTGGGGCGGCCGGAGAGCTCGCGCACGACCTCCAGTTGCTGCAGCCGTTCGAACAGCCGTCGCGATGCAAAGCGCGACAGATTGTCCGTCGTCAGCGATCCGGACACGGCGTCTTCACTGAGCAGCAGAAAGATTACGTCGCCGGCGCCTTTGGCGCGCAGTTTCGGCGCCACCGCCAGGAGTTTTTCGGCCCGGCGCGACAGCTCGGCGGCCAACCGACAAGCGTCCGCGGCGGCCGCGCCGAGCGCGATGCAAACCGCCCGCTCAAAATTCTTGTCCCCGGGCCGGATGCGCCGGCCACCGCCGGCCTCGGTGCGGAAAGATGGTCCAAAACCCTGCGCCATTAGGAGCGGCAGGGGCTGCGGCCAGCCCAGGCGTTGCGCCAGTACCAGGTCGGCGAGCCACCAGCCAAAGACTTCGGCATCGGGACGCATGGCGACGACCTCAGCGGCGATCGCCGCGGCGTCGAATGGCGCCGACCGCTGGGATACCCCGAGTTTTTCGATCTGCGTGCAAAGGTCGGCGAGCGCGGCGCCGTCCCAATGGAGGCCAAGCTGGTCGAGTATCTTCCCGAGCCGGCCGGGCGTAGCGGCGGGCGGCTGCCTGGCCAACTGCCGCCAGGCGCCAAAGACGGCGCCTGCGGGACCGGGGTCAGCACGTAGGGGACGCAAATGCCAGGCATCGCGCAAGGCGGCCGCATCCTCGGCGCGGCCGGCGAGCCGCATGCTGGAGGCGGCGCAGCGAACCGCCAGCCGCTGCCGCCAAGCGCCGGCCCAGGCTGCCTGCGCGCGGGCGAGCGTGTCGAGGGCACCCAGGGCGGCGCCGGCCCGGAAGGCGGCGTCGCCGTCACTCGGCGCGCCGGCGCTTGTGATCGCCCACGCGGGAACGGAGGGCGGCGCAGAGGAGCTGGCGGTCGCGGGATCGAGGCGAATCATAATTTGGAGAGTAAAGTGCCGGTGCGCTTTTCGCCATGATTTTCGTGCCAAAACGCACAGCCTGTCGGATCAGCACAACGACTGATAGTGTTGCATTATCAATCTCTTCACGAGTTCGTCCCTGCTAAGCCATTTGGCCAACAAGTAAGTCTCGACAGGGCACCTTTTTGCGCAGCCGGACGAAACTCCGTTCGGAAATGTGCCGGCTCGCGGCGTAGGAGCCTGCTCAGGTTCAGATGTCATGAAGGCATCTAACGCCCGATCTGCCGCGCAACTTCGGTCCCATATTCATTGCCGACGGGGTATCTGAGGGCGACGTTTTTTGCGGGTTTTTCCTGGTCGGCTTTGGAGGTGATGCTGGCGCCGATTGTCACAGGCTACTTCACTATCTGTTCCTTGACCGATGAGATCTTTTGCGCTGCGGCGCTCCCGTCTTTGCTGTGGGTCACCTTCTGACCCAAGCCCCAACGTACACACGCGGGAGTGTCCTACAAGCCATCGGTTTCGACAGATCGGATGGATTGGGCAGGCGAGCCCAAAAGCTGCGAGCTTAGAGCGGTTATAAATCGTAGTTGTAGCTGTGTAACAAACTGTGTAACAAAAAGCGCGAAAAGACTAGTATTTTCAGTATCATAGAGGTGAAAGGGAATCCCTCCCTCTCCGCCATATTTCCTGTCTGATAGATTGATTTTGTAAGATTTTTTAACGCCCACCTCTTCCTTCCCAATGCGTTTCCCAGGAAGCCGCAACCGAAGGAGATTTGGATTATGCACCGCTTTTCTGACCAGACTGTTGGCACACTCGCGTCCGTTCCCGGCATAGGCGCTACCCTGCCGGCTTGGAGCGTATTGCTTGCCGGCGACCGCCGCCGCCGCGGCAAGCACGCTGCCCAGTTTGGCGCGTATATTAGCAATCAACGATATATTAACGGCTATAATGCAACCTTTCAGTGTCGGGACGGGAACCGAACCCCGATCGACGTTCCAGCGCCCCTCTGTGCCGGGACGTTCGACCGATGCGGAGCAAAACGCATGAGAGTCGAAACAGCACTGGCACAGCTGCTGCGGATGATTCACCGTCGCGCCCTGAAATTAGCGACGTTGCCAGACGATGAAAGAGATCCGCACTACGATCTCATCCGCCTGTCATGTTGCGGAGCCGCTGAGCTGATTGGGCAAAGTCCGGACAGGGCAGCTGTCACGGCAAACAGCATGGTTGAATTTACTCGCGCAATGGTCGGGATCATTGAGACAAGCCGCGGATTAAATGCAGGACGAAGCGACCAATGGGCGCGAGCGACAGTTCTACAGTTTGGCAGCCTGGGCGATCGCAGTAGGCGTGGTCGCTGATCGCTTTATCGCACGTACCTGCCAATGGCTGGCTGATAGCTGAATAAAAACCTCGCCGCTCCATTTGCGAAGCGGCGAGGGCCCCATCGCCCCATGCCGGATCCCATGGTCCCAACACCCGGCATTGCTGACATTGCAATTGTGATGCCAGCGGCAAATGACCCATTGTGGGACAGGTTAACCGGCGCCTTGGCTAACGTCCCGCACCAGAGCCTCACCAACGCGCGTTGTGGCGGACTGCGAGCGCCGATGACGACGTCATAGGCGCCGCGAGTAAAACACACCACGGGCATGCATCCTCTGCCCCCTAGCTTGCAGCAGGCGATGCAAACCGCGCCAATAGCCTGGTGCAGGCGGTCGATTCTTCAATCCGAACAGTAACAACACGCACATCGAAAGCGACGGACCGCGAATAACCGGCGTCGTTCAACGCTATCGGGGAATAACCGTGGCGCGCCTGTCACCCCACAGGCCGGCATTATCGTGAATGTCGGTACCAACGACCAACATCCCTGCGACCTTCGAACCCAAACCGATAGCTCGGGTAGGCCTTGTGGCGAGCGAGCTGCTGAGGCGAAGCCGGGTGGTCGTACCGGCCACAAGACGGACTATCCATGAACTCAAAGGTAAGGCTTGGCCCAGGCCGCTAAGTCTGTCGCAAATTCCCCCGTGTTCAGACTGCTCCACCCGACTGGTGCGCCGCGATTGCATCCAGAAAAACCTGGCCGAACTCCTTGAGCTTGGCAGCACCGACGCCGTTCACTTCGGCAAAGGCGTCGAGGTCGTGCGGGCGGCGTTCGGCCATGTCGATCAGCGTGCGATCGGAGAACACCACATAGGCCGGCACCTGGCGCTCCTTGGCGAGGCGCAGTCTCAGCGCCTTGAGCGCAGCCAGCAGCCCGGTGTCCACATCGGCCTGCCCGAGATCCTGTGCGGAACGCGTCTTGCCGCGCAAGGCGCGGCTGCGCACCTCGACCCGATAATGGAACGGCATCTCGCCACGGCCGAGCGCATGGCCTTTTTCGGCGATGGCGAGGCCGCCATGGCCGGCCGGGTCCGGCATCAGAAACCCGCCGGCGACGAGCTGCCGAATCAGCGACAGCCAGAAATCCTTCTTGTGCGCCAGTCCACTGCCGAAGCTGGCAAGCCTCTGGTGGTTCCTGGCCAGCACCTTCTCGGTTTCATGGCCAAGCAGAATGTCGATGACATGGCCGGCCCCGAAACGTTCGCCGCTTTGCGCGATGGCCGCCAGGATGATCCGCGCCTCCGCCCCGCCATCGGCGCGCGGCGCCTGGTCGAGGCAAGTATCGCAATTGCCGCAAGGCTGCGCTTCCTCGCCGAAATAGCCAAGCAGCACCTGGCGACGGCACTGCGCCGTCTCGCAATAGCCGATCAGCGTGTCGAGCCGGCCATGCGAGCGCCTCTTGTGCTCGGCCGGTGCGTCCTCATCGTCGATGAACATCCGGCGCATGCGGATGTCGCCAAGACCGAACAGCATATGCGCCTCGGCGTCCCGCCCATCGCGGCCGGCACGCCCGATCTCCTGGTAGTAGGCCTCAAGGCTGCCCGGCATGTCGGTGTGGAAGACATAGGCGACATCAGGCTTGTCGATACCCATGCCGAAGGCGATGGTCGCCACCATGACGACACCCGACAAGGTCATGAAGCTGTTCTGGTTGGCGTCACGCGCCTCCTTGCTCATGCCGGCATGATAGGCTAGCGCGGTGACGCCGTTCTTCTCGAGGAACGCCGCCATCTCTTCCGTCTTCTTGCGCGACAGGCAGTAGACGATGCCGCTGCGGCCAGGATGACGCTCGACGAAGCGCAGCAATTGGCGCTTGCTGTCCTGCTTGGCCTCGATGGCAAGCTTGATGTTCGGCCGGTCGAAACCCAGCACCAGGGTCTCAACGCGCTCGGCGAACAGGCGGGCTTCGATGTCGGTGCGCGTGCCTTCGTCTGCCGTCGCCGTCAGCGCGATGATCGGCACGTTGGGGAAGATGCCGCGCAACCGTGACAGATCCTCGTATTCGCGCCGGAACGCCGGCCCCCATTGCGAGATGCAATGCGCCTCGTCGACAGCGATCAGGCTGATGTCGAGCCTGGCCAGCGCGTCGAGCATCCGCTCGGTCATCAGCCGCTCCGGCGCGAGATAGAGCAGGCGCGTCTGGCCCGAAGCGACGCGCCGCCAAGCGGCGATATTGGCATCGCGGTCGATCGAGGAATTGATCGTGTCGGCCGCCACGCCGGCAAGGCGCAAGGCGGCGACCTGATCCTGCATCAGCGCCACCAGCGGCGAAACGACAATGGTGAGCCCGCCCAGGACCAGCGCCGGCACCTGGTAGCAAAGCGATTTGCCCGCCCCCGTCGGCATGACGGCCAGCACATGACGCCCGGCCAGCAGCGCATCCATGACATCGGCCTGGCCGGGGCGAAAATCATCGAAGCCGAACACGTCCTTCAGGACGCGCCGCTTGGGGTCTTGCCCTTCTGTCGTGAGGGCCGCTGCCGGTGCCTGCATCACGGAGCGTCCACAGCCTGCGTTGTTATCGGCATGTCATACCCAAACTCGGCGCAGAAGCGCTGGACGCGGACGAGGAATGCCGGCGACAGGCCGCCGAGATCGGTCCGGAAGTCTTCGCTCCTCTCCCATTTTTTCAACGAAGCCACCCGGATCGGATTGTCCGGATCCTCGCTGAAGCGAATCCGCGGCGTCAGCCCGAACAACTGCGCGATTCGCTGCTGAATGGCATCGGGCGCGCCGATCATGTCTTCGTAGCGAACGAAAAGGATCTGCCTGTGCGGTTGTGCCTTCTTCAGCCGTATCAGCGCATCGTATTCGGCCAGCCAGCGATGCGGCGTGACGTGGAACCGACGCTCGCTGCGTGTTTGCGGATGCGAACTTGTCAGCGTGTCGAATGGATGGCGCACGCAGTAGATCAAGCCGATGGAAGCAGGCAGCTTCGCCAGACGCGCAAAGCTGCGCGCATCGCGCTTGACGACGAGGTTGGATTCCGGCCGGTCCAGCATGTCCAGCATTGTGTATCGCGCTTCGGGCGGATGGACGAAAATGTCCTGGAAACACCTCATCAGCCGCTGTGTCAGTGTCGTCCCGCTGCGCGCACAGCCCGAGATGAAAATTCTGTTGGCCGGCGTCGCGCGTGGGTATGCGCGTTTTTGCATGCGCCTTTTCAGAGACAGCGGCACGAACCGATGAAACTCCCGCATGACCCTTCGCGCGGCCGCACTGAACGCGGCCTCAAGTCTGTGAGCGTCCTTCATCCGCAATTCCGCTGGGCCACCCGGCGCGAAACGCGCCGCTTGGGGTCCATGGCCACGATGCTCGTCGCAGATGCCTGCATCAGGCAGACACCCGGTTGGAATTTCGTGGACTGGAGAGGATGTGGAAACCGGTCAAAACGACTCTCTGCATGGGCACCTTGCCTTAGCGCAGCTGTCATCACGCCACAACAGGAACAGATCGTTCGCAGCCTGCGCCTTCCCCCAGGACACCCGCACCCCGCTGGATTCCTTCACGCACCACGATGTAAGCTCGGCCCAACAAGCCAGGGAGGGCGCGATGCTGCAGACCAGACAGGATGTTCTCGGCGAGCGGTTCCAATTGCAGCGTGCGGCCTTCGGGACACAGCCCTTTCCTGACCTGGGCGTCCGCAAAGACCGCCTGATGCGCCTGCTGGCGCTGACCGAGCGGCACGAAGCAGAGATCTGTGCGGCGATCGACGCCGACTTTGGAGGCCGTTCGGCACACGAGACGCGGCTTGCGGAACTGTTCGTCGTGCGCGCCGGCATCCGCCACGCGCTGGCCCATCTCAAGGGTTGGATGCGGGAGCGTCGCGTAGCCACCACCATGCCGTTCCTGCCGGGTAGAAATCGCCTCGTCCCGCAGCCGCTCGGGGTCGTCGGCATCGTGTCGCCCTGGAATTATCCTTTCCAGCTCGCTGTGGCGCCGGTGACTGCCGCCCTCGCCGCCGGCAATCGGGTGCTCATCAAACCTTCCGAACTGACGCCGGCATTTTCCGAGCTGCTGGCCAAGCTCGTTGCCGAGCATTTCGCGACCGATGAGCTCAGCATCATCACCGGCGACGCCGAGATGGGAAAGGCTTTCGTGTCGATGCCTTTCGATCATCTGCTGTTCACCGGCTCGACATCGGTCGGCCGCCACGTCGCCATCGCGGCGGCCGCCAATCTGACCCCGGTCACGCTCGAGCTCGGCGGCAAGTCGCCGGCAATCTTCGATCCATCATGCGACCTCGACGCGGCGGCAGCCAGCATTGCCTATGGCAAGCTGTTGAATGCCGGGCAGACCTGCATCGCGCCGGATTATCTGCTGGTGCCGAAGGGGCAAGGAGACGCGGTCTCCGCGAAGCTGGCAACGGCGATAGCACGGCTCTACCCGACCTTGCGCGACAACCCCGATTATACCGCCATCATCAGTGACCGGCACCACCAGCGCCTGCGCGACATGATCGCCGAGGCGCGTGATGCCGGCGCCGATGTCACCGAAATCAACCCGGCCGGCGAGGAACTTGGCGCGAGCCGGAAAATGCTGCCGACCCTGGTGCGCAATGCCAGCGCAAACCTGCGGCTGATGCGCGAAGAGATCTTTGGCCCGGTGCTGCCGATCGTCGAATATGCCGGCATCGACGACGCGATCGACCATGTAAACGGGGCGGACCGGCCGCTGGCGCTCTACTGGTTCGGACGCGACAGCGGCAACCGTCAACGCATGCTGCACGAGACCGTCGCCGGCGGCGTCACCATCAACGACTGCATGCTGCATCTGGTGCAGGAGAACCAGCCCTTCGGCGGTGTCGGCGCCAGCGGCATGGGCGCCTATCACGGCGAATGGGGCTTTCGCACCTTCAGCAAGGAGAAGCCGGTTTTCCTGCAGTCGCGGCTGAGCGCCGGCGCCATGTTGCGTCCGCCCTACGGCAAGACGTTCGAGCGGCTCTTCAGCCTGCTCCGGCACATCACCTGACCGGACGTAGCCACCCAGCCATCACGGCGCGTTAAACCTATGTTCACCATCATGCGGCAGGTTTCGCATCCTGCGGTCATGTCTTGAGTACCGCGGCGCCACAAGCGCCCAGGCAACAACCCGCGTCTCTTTTGGGGCGCGGGTTTTCCCTGCTCGATCTCCTACTCTTGGCTAGAGCAATTCAAAGAGAAAGAAAATCGGCCCGGTGCGGCGTAAAGCTGTCGATCAGCCGCCCCGCTTCGAGCGCCTTGACGCCGTGCACCAGACCGGACGGCACGATGAAACTGCCGCCGGCCGCGAGGGTTTCGGTCCGGCCGGCGATGGTCACTTCGAAGCGGCCTAGGGCGAAGCAGATCCTAGGGCGAGACCCGCAAGAGAGCCGGTCCGTTCTCGCCATTTTCCCGGCGTGATCCCGGTGACCCGTTTGAAGGCGCGACTGAATGCAGCCTCGGATTGATATCCCACGCCGGCAGCGATACTTGCGAGACTTTCGTGGCCGAAACGCAGACGCTCCCCAGCCAGCTGGATCCTCCAACTCGTCACGTATTCGATCGGCGGGCGGCCGAGCAGCGCGTTGAACCGCCCTGCAACGATCGTGCGCGATGAGCCAACCTTGTCGGCAATCTGGCCGACGGTCCAGTGGCGTGCCGGATCGGCGTGGAGAAGCTGCAGCGTCCTTGCGACAATCGGATCGTTTAGCGCCGCGAACCAACCCTTTGAGCCAGGTGAAAGCCGGGCGACATGGCGCCTCAGCAGTTCAACGAACAAAAGCTCCATGAGCCTTCCGAGCATCGCCTGTGAACCCGGTGCCGCCGCCTCGACGTGCAAATCGATTTCCTGCACGGTTGAGGCGATCAGGGCGCCAACCTTGTCCTCTGACATCTTCTCGACGATGAGCGCCGGAAGCGTGCGGAACACCGGCGCGAACAGGAATTCTGAAGACTCAAGGAAGCCGCAGACCATGCGCAGTTCGTCACCACCGCCGCCATAATTGACAGTCCACATCCCTTCGATCCGACCAGGCTGAACGATTTCTCCGGCTGCGGCCATCACCAGCGGCTCACCCTTCCAAAACCTGTGGTGGCCGGCGAATGGCAGGAACAACAGATCGCCAGCAGTGACTTCCCGCCGCTCGCCATTTCCGGCCTCAAAAGTACAGTTGCCCGCTACGATGAAATGGAAAATGCTGATGTGGCGCAGATACGCCATGGGGCTGACCGGGTCGTAGTATTTCGGGGCTACAACGCCGAACGGCGCACTAAAGCAGGCGTTCAGAAAGACGGAGCCGGTCAGCCTTACGGCTTTCAGCATTTCCGACAGCAGATCCGGCCCGACGGGAGGCCCGTGGTCCGGCGTACCTGCATGTAAATCCGATGTTTCAATCATTGCTGAACCTGAAGTCTGGCGTCTACACCTCCAGAACGCTGCAGCTCGACAGATTAATCCCGCATCACCCGATGCCCGATCTTATCAACCCTCGAGCTTTGGCAAAAAACACGACCTTTCTGCGACCCAAATGGAGACACCAGGATGTTGAAACTTGCCTGCGCACTTGCACTTCTGCTTGTTGGAACAGCGCCCCTATTTGCTCACGACGCGCCCATAAACGCCGACGAAATCAAGTGGGGGCCCGCTCCTGCTGTCCTTCCAGCTGGCGCCCAGATCGCGGTTGTTGCAGGCGATCCGTCAAAGGACGGCATCTATGTGCTGCGGCTGAAGATGCCCGCGGGCTACAAAATTCCCGCGCACAACCACCCCACTTCGGAATATGTGA
>NZ_RZRQ01000020.1:0-37675 GCF_003997785.1 Mesorhizobium sp. M7D.F.Ca.US.004.01.2.1
CAGCAGGCTCATGCCGCGACCCCCGCCATTTCCGGCCGCCATCCGACGATTGTCCGCAGCCGCAGATCGTCAGCATCGCCCCTTTCAATGGGCCGCGCAAGCCAGGCGGTCCGGCCGAGCTGGACCGTTCCGAGACGGGGCGGCGGCACGGCTTCACGCGCCAGCACGATGCGCAGGTCGACGTCGAGCGATTCCCCGACCATGTCGCGAACGGCCTGCTTGAACAGTTTGAGCCGCTGGCCGCCAGGCAGGAACGCCTTGAAGTCCTCGTACCCCAGTGGGCCGACACGCAGTTCGATCCGGCTTTGGCGGTTGAAAACGCGCGGGCCTATCGTTGCCCCTCGGCCGAGCCCTGCATAGGCTTTTGCAAGGCGGGTCTGGAGACCGGCTGGGATGGTTATCCAGGCGGCGATGAACTCCTTGATCTGAACCGGCACCTTGAACGCTTCCGCCAGGAACAGCGTCAGCCGTTCCGGGCCGTCGACCTGGCTGGCGAGCGAAGCTGCCTGGCGAAGCTTCACCGTATCGAGATCGCTGTTCTGGGTGCCGGGAAGTCCTATTCCCGCCATGGCTTCAAGCATGGCGCGAACGCGCCCGCCGACCGCGCGTTCGACCTGTACGGCCGGATGCGCATCCGCCCATGCCCGATAATACAGGGCGATCATCCGGTGCTGCAGAATGTTGACGAAGTCCACGAATGTCGTGTCGCTGGTCTGCTGGGCTTCGGCGCCGGTGAACCAGCGCTGCGACAGACGATCGAGCACCCAGCGTGTCAGATGCAGCGGCAGTGGACCTTCGGGTCCCATCAGGCCGAGATTTGCGACGGTGACCCTGGCCGGAGCGTTGTCCTTCGCTTCGCGGAATTCAACCACGTCCCTGGCCGAAAAGCTGAGGCGCACATGCTGTCCGAGCCTTGCCGGCTCGCGCTCCGGCGAGCCGGAATAGCCGAACAGCCCGCCCCTCCGTTCGAGCCTGCGCAACAGCTCGAAGAAGTCGAACGTATCCGACAGCCCTTCGGCCTGGTTCGGGTCGACTATGTCTAGATCAGGTAGCGATTGCCGGGCGTCATCGGCCATGGCACATCCTCCTGCTTCTGCAGCAGCCGCGTACGGGTTCGCACAAAGCCGTTTATACCGGCATGACGAGCAAACAGCCGTGCCAGCAAGGCCGAAAGCAGCAATGTGCTTTGCCCTGCCAGGACCGACTGGTCGACATGCAATGTCACTTCCGTGCCGCGTCCGAAGCACATCGGTCCGTCGATCTGCAGCCGTTCGATGACCGACCGCGAGTCGATGCGAACGATCGAATGCACGTTGCGGGCGAGGCTCGGATCTCCTCGGTCGGCGTAAAGATCAAGCAGCGCATGCAGCGGATCGACGCCGCGGCCTTCCTTGGCAAGGCTGAGAAAGTTGAGCGCCAGTTGCGCCACCAGCCGCCAGGCGAGATTGTCGGCGCGGGATTCGCCCGCAGCGCCCAAGGGTAGCGCCGCTGGGATGGCCGGGCGAGGCGGACGCAACGCGCCGAGAAGCCGCACCGTTTCGACCGGGTCGCCGGCCTCCAGCGTCAAGGTGGGATTGTCATCGAGGATCGGCAGATCGCGGTTGGTGCAAAGCGCCACGATGTCGACACGCTTCAGCGACCGGTTCGCCGGGCTTTCCACCGGGCGTGAAATTGCCAGGAAAACATCGTCCCCTGCGTAGGAGGTGCGGGTCAGCCCGTCGCGCCGCTCGTCTTCCGTCGCGCGACGAGGGCGCCGCTCGGTGGAGTAGACCCAACCACTGCCGCGATTCTGACCTAGGCTGAAGAGTTCTGGAATTTCGGCATCGCTGCCCCCGGTGTCGGCGTCCTCCACGCGGATGACCCGATAGATTTCGAAGTCCCGCGCCCGTGTTCGGTCGGCATGCAGAACCTGGCGCGTCCTGCGCGGATCAAGCTCGATGACGTTGCACTCACGTTCGAAGAGATTGATGATCGGCGTTGCGAAAAGTTCGAAATCGGCCGGTGTCAAGTCGGCAAGCTCGGGCACTGGACGCCTGAACACGAAGATGATCTCGAGCCCGGCCGTGCATCGGCGCACGACGGACTGCAGCCCGGAAACCCGCGCATAGTGAAAGCGCTCGGGCATCATGAAATATTCGCGCAGCAGGCGGTACCCCTCGAATGTCGGACGGGTACGAGGCATCAGGGCTTCTTCGTCACTGATGCCGATCATTTCGGGTTCCGGCAAGGGCGATAGGGGATTGGTCTTGCCTTCCGCGCGTGCGCCAACGGCCGAGCAAGCGCCGAAAATCGCGTCGAAAAGCAGGGGGGCCTTGGTGCGTCCGGCAAAGTAGAGATCAAGCCGGTCGAGCGACAGTTCGTCGAGCCTGCCTTTTCCGGTTCGGGTCAGCACGATGCGGAGCGCCGCCTCGCCGGTCACACCGCCGATCGGCGCTATGCCCGCCGCCGCCAGCGCGCTGCGATCTTGAAAATAGCTTACCGAAGTGACCGCTATCGGCCACAGCGTGATGTCCTGGGCGGTGGTGAAGGTGCAGCGCGTCGAAAGGCCGGGCTGCAGGCCGGAGACCAGCCGGGTGTTGCGCTTGACGACATGGCCGGCAACCATCGTCTGGACCTGCTGGCCGGGTTTCAGCACCACCATCGCCGTTGCCGGCGCCGGCGTGACCAGATCGGGATAGAGGACATCCAGTACGCTGCGTGAAAACCGCGAGCGTTCGGCGTCGACTTTCAGCCGGGTGCGCGCCGCCAGGAAAGCGACGCCGTCAAGCAACCGCTCGACATACGGATCCGGACACGGCACCGTGTCGAGCGAGAGATTGCGCGCCACCGCCGGATGCAGGTCGGCAAATTCCGCCGCCAGCGCGCGGATATGGGTCAGTTCCTCCTCGTAATATTCCACGAAGACCCGATCCATCTCAGGCCTCCCTAAATTCGGTCCGCGCCAAGCCGTTATCGAGATTGATCGTGGTGCGCAGGCGCATGCGTTCCGGCGTCGGCGTCATGATCAGCACGGCGTCAATCTCGATCTTCAAACCCACGCTCTTGTCGCCAAGCGTTACCGTGACCTTCGTCGTACTTTCCTTGAGGCGTGGCTCGAACGTTGCAAGCACCGAGCGGATCTCGCGCGCCAGGGCTTCGCGATCAAAGTCGCGGGAGGAACGGCCGGAGAAGGATGGTACGCCGTAGTTGATCACGCTTCGACGCACCTCCGGAAAATCGGCGAGCGACGGCGGGTTGTCCGCTGCCTGCTCGCTTTCGAGGTCGGAAAGAAGCGGAACAGCCTCGAAACGCTCGGTGTTGAACAGGGCCTCGATGTCGCGACGCACGGCCTCCCGGAGCACACGGGCCGACACGACCACGCCGCGGCTTTCCATCTCCACACGGTGCTGGGTCTGAAAGGCCAGGCGGTGCAGACGCCGCTTCTGATCGGCCGTCAGCTCCGCATCGGCATCGATGAGCCGCGCGCTGCCCGTAACTAGGCTCTCCAGCCGGTCCACGCCCAGTTCGTTCTGCAAGGCCTGGCGCAGCCCGTCAATCTCGGAGGTCATGCCCGGCAGGTCGTTTACGAGGCGGTCCCAGAGAGAGGGCTGGACCGCTTCGCGTTTTGCTCGCGAACTACCGGCAACCTGCAGCTTGTCCGCGTCGGGCCGCCGGCCCTCACTTGCCGACATAGACATCCATTTCGATTTCGTCATTGCCGTCATAGACGAACTTGATCTTCTTGTAGGCGAAGCTGACCTCTTCCTCGATCAGGTCTTCCTCATCCTCGGCCTGCGACATGTCGTATTCCATGATCGAGGCGTCGGTGAGGGTGACGACCAGGTAATCCTTGGTCTCGCCATCGATGGTCCGGCGTGCCGAGAACACCACTTCGTCCAGCGCCTTGTTCTCGAACAGTGCTTTCTTCAGATAGGGCGAGGACTTGTCATAGTGCTTGGTGAACTTGATCATGCCCAAGGAAACGCGGCCGCGGCGCGAGAGCGAATTCGGATCGTATGGCGCGACTATCTTGTAATCGACCCCGTGGATTTCGATTTCATCCTCGTGGCCGTCTCGAGCGCTTGGGCCTTTGATATCCGGAACTTTCAGAAAGCCATCAATCTTCGTACCTGTGGGCATTGTCTTTCTCCACCGCTTTCAAAAAACCAAGATGGTGTTGCTGCAAATCAAGTCTTCACGGACGGCAGTTCCGACACCAGTCGGAGCGAGGCATTGATGCCCTCGAGCTGGTAGTGCGGGCGCAGATAGAAGCGGGCGTTGTAATAGCCCGGCCGCCCCTCGACGCTGTCCACCTGAACCTCGGCCGCGGCAAGCGGGCGCTTTGCGCGCGCCTTGTCGTCGGCAAAGGCCGGGTTGGCCAGCACGTATCGGTTGATCCATTCGGTCAGCCAGATCTGCATGTCGGAGCGCTCTTTGAACGAGCCGACCTTGTCGCGCGCAATGGCTTTGAGGTAATGCGCAAAGCGCGAGACCGGGAAGAGATAGGGCAGGTTGGCGCTCAGCCGCTCATTGGACTGCGCGTCGGGGTCGACCAGCCGCCCAGCCCGCGTCTCGTCGTCCTGCAGTGAGTGTGCGCCGATGAAGGCCGCGAGATCGGTATTCTTTCGATGCAGGATCGGCATCAGACCAAGCTTGGCCAGTTCCGCCTCGCGCCGGTCGTCGATGGCGACTTCCGTCGGACATTTCATCGCGATCGACCCGTCGTCGGTCGGGAAGCTGTGCACCGGCAGGTTGAGGACCGTGCCGCCATTCTCCACACCGCGGATCTGCGTGCCCCAGCCATAGAGCTTGTGGCTGCGGTTTATGTTCACGCCCATCGGGAAGGCGGCGTTCATCCAGACATATTTGTTGTGGTCGCCCTGCACCTCTTCCTCGAAGGTGAAGCCCTTCACCGGAACGGTATCCGTGCCATAGGGCAGCCGCGCCAGAACGCGTGGCATGGTCAGGCCGATATAGCGCGCGTCCTCGCTCTCGCGCAGCGACTGCCACGAAGCATAGGCCGGGTTGGAGACGATCTGCTGCAGATCTTGCGGGTTCGGCAATTCCTGCCAGCTGTCCATGCGAAACAGGCGCGGCGAGGCGGCTGCGATAAACGGCGTGTGCGCCGAAGCACAGATGCCGGAGATGTTGCGCAGCAAACCGACGTCGCGCGGGTGGTTCGAGAATTCGTAGGCGCCAATCACACAGCCGATCGGCTCGCCGCCAAGCATCGAATACTCGTCCGTATAGACTTTCTTGAAGATCGGGCTCTGGTCCCACATCTGGCCTTCATAGTCTTCGAGCGTGTCGGCCAGTTGCTCCTTGGAAATGTTCATCACCCGGATCTTCAGCTTCTGATCCGTCTCGGTGTTGTTGATGAGATACCAGAGGCCGCGCCATGTGCCTTCCATTTCGCGCACTTCGGGCGCGTGCAGGATCTCGTTGACCTGTGTCGTCAGCATCTTGTCGATGCCCGCGATCAGCGACTTGATCGACTTGATCGCATTGGACGAGATGGTGGTGGTATCGGAGCGGGACTGTGCCGCGAGGGCGAGATTGCGCACGAGTTGCTGCAGCTTCTCGCTGTCGTCCTTCTTGACTTTGAAATCCTTCTCGAGGAGTCCGCTGAATTCTCCAAGGTCTATGGCTTCGGCCTCGGCGGCGACGGCGGCGGTCTTTTGCTGTTCGGCCATGATTTACTCCCCAACCTTGTCGTCGTCAGCCAGCGCCTGGCTGGCGATCTTGCCAAGAAGCGGTTCGTTGTTCAGAAGTTGCGCGATGCGTTTTTCGGCGTCGACGCGGCCATCCATGAAGCCAAGCAGCTCCTCGAGTTGGCGACGCATCTTGAGGATCTCGGCCAGTTGCGGAACTTGCTCTGCAATCTTGTCCGGGGCGAAATCGCCCATTCTGGAAAACGTAAGATCGAGCGCCAGTTCCTCGTCCCGCTCGGCGCCCTCAGCCTGCGGCAGCGTATTCTTCACGCGGGCCTTTACCCGCGGTCCGAGCGCCTCCATGAACTTGGGGAAGCGGTTCGCGTCGGTCTCAACAAAGGAGCGGTCCAGCACCGACTTTGACGCTTCCTTGGTCTGCGAAGCACCGGAAAGGTCGGCCATCACACCCATGACGAACGGCAGTTCGATCGTCGTCGGGCTACCGTAGGTTTCCACATCGTAGGCGATCTGCACCCGCGGCGCGCGGTTTCGTTCGATGACCTTCGCTTTGCTTTCGGCTGGCATGTGTTATTACCTTTCATCCTTCTGAGCCGTCTTCTTGGCATCGGGAACACCGGCAAGGAGTCGGAATTCCTTCAGACCCGACGGGGCGAGATCTTCCATCAGTTCAACGAAATCCATATGCACCATCCGGCGCACACGCCGCGCCAGGTGCGGTATTGGGCTCGACGGTTCGGTGCGGTCATAGAAGGCGACGACGAGGTCGAGGCATTTCACCACGTCGTCGCGTGAGGAAATCCGGTCGGGAAGTCCCGTGCTCGAGTCCGTGTAGCTTGCCGCACTTGCCATAGTATCGGCTCCATGACCGTTTCGAGCAGGCGTTGCCGGTTCTGCCGGCGTGAGCGGCTTGGCCGCGCCATTCGCCACGGCGCCGGCTTTCGAATTTCGTTCGAGGGTCGTCAGCAGACGCTGCAGAAACCGTTTCAATTCCGGAACAGGAGCAGCACCACCCTCGAGCCGCGCGTTGAGAGCGGTCTCGACCGCATCAAGGGCCGCGATCGCTGCCCTTGCGTCGGCGACGAGCAAGACCATCTCTGCGTTGGCTTGATCCATCTGTGCCGCACATCCGGCACGCACCCGGTTCAACAATTGTCCGTGCGCACTGACCAGTGCGGCCTTTTCTGCCGCATTCAATCCCGAGGCGGCTTCCTGGAGCATGACACGGTCGTCGAGCGCACCCTTTTCCAAATCCTTGCCCTGAATCGGGCCGATTGCACGCGGCGCAAAGAACGTCATTTGCCGCAGGTTCGCCAACAACCCCTCCTGACCATTCTGGAGGTCGAGCAGCGCGTTGATACGGCGCAAGGCGGCATCGCGTGGCGAAGCGTTGGGCCGCAGTGCCGGATGCATGGTTTCCCAATGCTGGTCGAAGGTCTGCGCAATGAGTGTCAGCCCCTGCGCGAGCCCGGCCAGTCCTTCTTCATTGGCCAGCGCGCGCGTGACGACGACGAGCAGGCGCAGGTCCCGGCCATGCGCGCGCAATTCCTCCGCCTTGGCCAGAACCGCAGGCCAGTCGACCGGAATGGTGCTTTGCGAGGCGGGTTTGTTTTGGCCGTCGTGGACGACCTTGATCTCGGGTTCCGTCAGGCGCTCCAGCTCATGAAAAGCCGGGTCGTTGCGCAAATCCTCCCCTGACGGATTTTCACCGTCGAGCGGAGCAAGCCAGAGTGCGACATCAATCACACCAACCCCCAGCGATCGGCCCTCAAACCGTACGTGACCCTACGGTATCACACGGTTGTACTTTACCACAATTCAAGCACTGCTCAAAAAATTAACGAAAGCTGACCAGGCCGCGTCTTGGGTGCCGAAACCCTTGGCCAGATTGCCGACCCTGTATGTGAAATGCATTACACGGAGGCGGACAATTCCGTGGTTGTTTGCATCCGATGGTGCGGCACTCTCCACAATTGGAAGGGGCGCTGTCCACCACGCGCTTTGTCAAGTGACGGCTTATGTGGCAGGTTATCGACTGGCAGATTGCAGGAGCACGTTCGATGGAACAGCGCCGGTCATCGCAGACCTTCAAACGCAAGGAACTGGTCGGCAAGCTCAATCCTGTGGGTGTCCGCGCCTTCAAGGCTGCCGCCGACACCGCCAAACTGCGCGGCAATCCTTACGTCGAACTCGTCCACTTCATCGAGCAACTGGTGCTTTCCGACCGTTCGGATGTGCAAATGATAATCGCCGATGCGGGCGTGGATGCGAGCCGGCTCACGGCCGATATGACCCGCGCCGTCGACAAGTTGCCTTACGGCGCAACGTCGATCGAGGAATTTTCCGACCATATCTTCCACGCCATCCAGGAAGCCTGGAACCTGGCAACGCTTGAGTTCGGCGTCGAGGAAGTCCGCAGCGCCCATATTCTCCTCGCCTGCCTGAAGACGCCGGTGCTGGAAGGCCTGCTGTCGAAGATCAGCGGCGAGTTCGACAAGATCGACGCCGCCGCGGTCATCGCGCGGTTCGCCGATGTGATGGAGGGCTCACTCGAAGCCGGCGCGGGCATAGCGGTTCCGGCAGCCGAAACGCCGAAGCGGGCTCCGGGCGGGGATTCGGCGCTGGCGAAATACGCCACCGACCTGACCCAGCGCGCCCGGGACGGCAAGATCGATCCGGTCGTCGGCCGCGATCCGGAGATCAGGCAAATCGTCGATATCCTGATGCGACGCCGGCAAAACAACCCGATCCTGACCGGTGAGGCCGGGGTCGGCAAGACCGCGGTCGTCGAGGGCTTTGCCTTGCGCATTGCTGCGGATGACGTGCCGCCCACACTGCAGGGCGTCAGTGTGCGCATGCTCGATGTCGGATTGATGCAGGCGGGAGCAAGCGTAAAGGGCGAGTTCGAAAAACGGCTGAAGGCGGTCATCGATGAGGTACAGTCTTCCGAAACGCCGGTCATCCTGTTCATCGATGAGGCCCACACCTTGATTGGCGCAGGCGGCGCGGCTGGAACCGGCGACGCGGCCAATCTGCTGAAGCCGGCGCTGGCGCGCGGCGAACTTCGCACCATCGCGGCAACGACCTGGGCCGAGTACAAGCAGCACATCGAGAAAGATCCGGCGCTGACCCGCCGCTTCCAGGTGGTCAAGATCGACGAGCCATCGGAAGCGGTGGCCGTTCTCATGTTGCGGGGTGTGGCCGGCGTTCTGGAGCAGCACCACAAGGTGCAGATCCTGGATGAGGCGATCGAGGCGGCGGTCGGCCTCTCGCATCGCTACATCCCGGCGCGGCAACTGCCTGACAAGGCAGTGAGCCTTCTCGACACCGCCTGCGCCCGTGTCGCCATATCGCAGCACGCCACGCCGGCCGAAGTCGAAGATATCATGCGTCGCCGCCAGGCGCTGGAGGTCGAGCGCGGCATTATCGGTCGCGAGGCTGCGATCGGCATCGAGGTGAACGACCGGCAGGCACGGGTCGACTCCGGGTTAGCCGAAACCGAAGTCACGCTGGCCGCCGCGCAGGAGCGTTGGGACCGGGAAAAGGCGCTTGTTGCCGAAATACTCGAATTGCGCGCTAGGCTACGCGGCGAAGGTGTCCCGCTCGATGCGGTGGAGACGCCGGAGACCAATGGCGAAACGGCAGGCGTGGGCGCGGCTGAGACTCAGCCACCCAAGAGCGAAACGCCCAAGACCAAACCGCCCAAGACCAAAACCAAGACGGCCAAGATCGACCTGGAGACACCGGCGGCGGCCGATGCCCCTCCACCCGATCCAGCCGCCGATCTCGCCCGGTTGCGCGAACTGATGGCCGAGCTGGCCGAGGCACAAGGCGAGACGCCGCTGATCCTGCCGTCGGTCGACCGCAACGCCGTGGCGGCGGTCGTTCAGGACTGGACCGGCATCCCGACGGGGCGGATGCTGTCGAGCCAGACCGAAAAGGCGCTGCGGCTGGCCAGCACTCTGTCCGAACGCGTGGTCGGCCAGGACCACGCCATGGAGATGATCGCCAGGCGTGTGCAGACCAGCCGCGCCGGGCTCGGTGCGCCGGAAAAGCCGGTGGGCGTGTTCCTGCTTTGCGGCCCCTCGGGCGTCGGCAAGACCGAAACCGCATTGGCCCTGGCCGAGACGCTCTACGGCGGCGAGCAGAACCTGATCTCGATCAACATGTCCGAGTTCCAGGAGGCGCACACGGTCTCTACCTTGAAGGGGGCGCCGCCCGGATATGTCGGCTACGGCAAGGGCGGCATCCTGACCGAGGCGGTCCGTCGCAAGCCTTATTCGGTGATCCTGCTCGACGAGGTCGAGAAGGCGCATCCTGACGTGCACGAGATCTTCTTCCAAGTCTTCGACAAGGGGATGATGGACGACAGCGAGGGCCGGCGCATCGATTTCAAGAACACGCTGATCCTGCTCACCTCGAATGTCGGCTCCGAAGTCATCATGGATCGGACCAGAAATGGCACGCTGCGGGCAGGGCTCGACGATCTGGACACCGCGCTGCGCAGCCCGTTGCTGAAGGTCTTCCCCGCGGCCTTCCTCGGCCGGGTGGTGACCATTCCTTATTACCCGCTCTCGGATTCGATGATCGAAGCGATCACCCGCCACCAGTTTGCCAAGATCGCTCGGCGGCTGCGTGCGACCAACGACGCGGAATTGGTGATCGGCGATGGCGTCATGGACTTGGTCAAGGCCCGCTGCACCGAGATCGAATCCGGCGGACGGATGATCGATGCGATCCTGACCAACACGCTTCTGCCGGAATTGAGCCGCGGCGTGCTGAACCGGTCGCTCGAGGGCGAAAAGATGACGAAGGTGACGGTCGGCGCCTCCAAGGAGGGCTTCACCTATTCCTTCGAGTAGCTTCAGGCGAATGTTGATGAAGCATCGGCAACCGAGGCTTGCCAGGGTGCGCAGCGTCTTCTTGCCTCCCAGCCCGAGGCGCACTGCCCAGGAGGTGGACTTCTCGGCGAACCAAGCCGATCTACGGCGCTAGTCGGCCGATTTTAACGATCTAGGTGGGATATTTCGGCGGAAAAAAATTGAACAAAATCAGTTAGTTTTGCGATATATCGACGCTGAAGATGTCAGATATCGGCTGGCATCAATATCATTGTCGCACATATTGACGTTAAATTAACAGCGAGATATGGTTCGTTTGATCCGCAAGGTACCACTGCTTTTGTATCACCGTTGCTCGTCGACCGTCGCTATGTCTGTCACCCTTGCCCCAGCCTGCAGGATTGCCTTGCAGTGCGCATCGCCAGTTGTTGAAAGAGGCGGTGACCATGCCCAGTCTGCTCGGAATCGATAACGGTCTCACAGTCACCAAGGCGGTGATCTTCGATGCCGATGGCACGCAGTTGTCCGTGGCGCGTCGACGGGTTCCGCAGTCGATGCCCTATGCGCGCTGGGTGGAGCGCGACATGGCCGGCCTCTGGCAAGCGACCGCCGACGCAATCAAGGAGGCGATCGCCCTGTCCGGCCGCCTGGCAGGCGACATCAGAGCGGTGGCGGCAACCGCGCATGGCGACGGTCTCTATTTGCTCGACAAGGATCGTCGGCCGGTAGGCCCCGGGATTCTTTCGCTCGACAGCCGCGCCGGCGAGATTGTCGAACGATGGTCGGCGGACCGGGTCTTCGAAGACGCGTTGGCGCGCACCGGCCAGGCGCCGCATGTCTCGGCGCCATCGGCGCTGCTGGCCTGGATCAGGAAGAACCAACCCGACCGCTATGGGCGCATCGGGCATATACTGGCCTGCAAGGACTGGCTGCGCTTTTGCCTGTCGGGCACGATCGGCACCGACCGTACCGAGGCCAGCACCTCATTCACGGATTTCCGCACGCAAGCCTTCGCGCCGGACGCGATGCGCATCTTCGGACTGGACGATCTTTTCGATGCGCTGCCGCTGATGGCGCACTCTGCCGAGATCGTCGGGCATGTCACTGCCGAAGCCGCCGAAATGACCGGCCTTCGCAAGGGAACACCGGTGGCGTGCGGACTGCATGACGTGACCGCCTCGGCGCTTGGCATGGGCGGTCACGAGGAGGGCGTGCTTGCCATCGTCGCCGGGACCTATTCCATCAACGAAGTCGTCTCCACGGAACCACGCGTCGATCCGCGTTGGCTTTGCCGCAACGCCATCGACGCTGGCCGCTGGAACAACATGGCGATCTCGCCCGCCTCGACCGCAAACTACGACTGGTTTCTCGACACGTTCTGCCGCTCGGAGCAGGACAAGACAGGTGCCGATGGAGGCTCCATTCACAACTTGCTGGCGGCGGAGATCGACGCGGCGCTGAAGAAGTCCTCAACCATCCTGTTTCACCCCTATCTGTTCGGCTCCCCCTTTGGCGATGTCGCCAGCGGCAGCTTTGTCGGCCTGCATGGCTGGCACAATCGCGGCGATATGCTGAAGGCGGTTCTGGAGGGCATTGCTTTCAATCATCGCACCCATGTCGAAGCCTTGCGCGAGGGCTTTGCTATCAGCGAAATCCGCCTGACCGGCGGCGGCTCGCGCAATCCGGCCTTCGTCCAGATGTTTGCCGATGTGCTGAACGCCCCGGTCATCGTCACCTCGACCGACGAGGCCGCGGCCTTTGGCGCTGCCCTTTGCGCGGGTGCCGCGGTCGGCATCTTCGCGACGCCGCAACAGGGCGCCAGGCAGGTCGGCATGACGGCGCGCCAATACGAGCCTGTGCCGGCCTCAAGTGCTGTGTTCAACGAGCGCTTTTCCCTCTATGGCCGCATAGCCGGTGCGCTCGAACCGCATTGGCCGGAGATCGAGAAGCTGGCGCGGCAAGACACTGGGGGAGGCGCATGATCAAGGCCGACGAACGACGCGAAGAGATCGCCGACTATGTGATCAAGCTCGGCCAGGTGCGCATCGACGATCTCGTCGAGCATTTCGGCGTATCGCGCATGACCATCCACCGGCACATCGACCGGCTGGCGCAGCAGGGCGTGCTGCGCAAGCTGCACGGTGCCGTGACGGTTCAGCCTTCCGGTCTCTACGAAAGCGCCTTCCGCTACCGGGTGACGGTCAACCGGGCCGAGAAGGATGCGCTGGCGCGGGCAGCACTCGACTATGTCGAAGCCGGCCAGGTGGTGATGCTGGACGATTCCTCGACGGCAAACGCCGTCGCGACATTGCTGCTCGACGTCAAGCCGCTGACCGTCATCACCAACTCCGTGGCGACGGCGTCGCTGCTGACCAATGTCGACGAACTCGACTTCATCTGTCTCGGCGGCCAGTACCACAACACCTACAACGCCTATATCGGCATCGTTTGCGAGAACGCCGTGGCGCAGCTGCGCGCCAATGTGCTGATCTGTTCGGCTTCGGCCATCACCGGAACCACGGCCTTCATCCAGGACCCCAACGTTGTGCGGGTCAAGCAGGCGATGATGGCGGCGTCGGTCAAGCGCATCCTTCTGATTGACCATGCCAAGTTCGACAGGATCGCACTGCATGTCTTCGACGATCTGACCAGCTTCGACGTCGTGCTGGCGACCGAAGGCCTGGGCGATGCGCGGGCGCAAGCCCTCGAGCGGGCCGGCGTAAAGCTGCGCATCGTCAAGACGAAAGTGCCATGAGCCCAGCCGAAGAAACACATACGGAAAATCCCGCCGGGCGTTTGGCTGCCATGGCCGGGACCGGCGAGGTCGACGTCGTCATTCTTGGCGCCGGCATCAACGGAGCAGGGCTGTTTCGCGACCTATGCGCGCAAGGCGTCAGCTGCCTGATCGTCGACAAGGCGGATTTCGGCTCCGGCACCAGTGCCGCGCCATCGCGGCTCATTCATGGTGGCTTGAAATATCTAGAAACCGGTGAGTTCGGGCTGGTGGCGCAGTCGACGCTCGAACGCAATTTGCTTTTGAAGAACGCGCCGCATTATGTCAGCCCGCTGCCGACCATCATCCCGATCTTTTCCTGGAGCAAGGGCATGCTGGCGGCGCTGCGGACGCTGTTCGGCTCGACCAGCGCACCGCGCAGCCGCGGTGCCATCCTGATCAAGATCGGCTTGATGATCTATGATTTCTATGGCTCGCGAAACCAGGTCATGCCGCGCCACCGCATGGTCGGGCGGCGCCATGCGCTTAGCGAGATGCCGGCGCTCAACCCCTCGATCGTCGCCACCGGCACCTATTACGACGCCAAGATAAGCCACCCCGAAAGGCTGGTGCTCGAACTGATCCTCGATGGGCTGCAGGCAAACCCGGCCTCGGCCAGCGCGAACTACACGACGCTGGTGAAGTCCGCCAATGGCGTGCTGACCTTCCAGCCGGAAAACGGCGCGACCTTTTCGGTGCGTCCGAAGCTGGTGGTCAATGCCGCCGGTCCGTGGATCGACGATGTCAACGATCTGCTTGGCGCGCCGTCGAAGATGATCGGCGGCACCAAGGGCTCGCACATCCTGCTGAAGCATGACGAACTGGTCAAAAGCCTGGCCGGGCGCATGCTGTATTTCGAAGCCGATGACGGCCGTATCTGCCTTGTCTACGACTATCTCGGCCTGGCGCTGGTCGGCTCCACCGACATCAAGGCCGACAATCCCGACGAGGTGCGCTGCGAGCCTGACGAAGTCGAATACCTGCTCGACAGCGTACGGACGCTGCTGCCGGGGATGGCGTTCGAGCACGACCAGATCGTCTATGCCTATAGCGGCATCAGGCCGCTGCCGGCCTCGGATGTATCGCTGCCCGGGTTAATCAGCCGTGACCACTCGGCGCCGGTCGCCGAGCCGGACCGGAACAGACCCTTCGCGGTCATCTCGCTGGTCGGCGGCAAATGGACGACCTTTCGCGGCTTCGCCGAGGAAGTCGCCGACACCGTGCTCGATCGCCTGCAGCGCAGCCGCAAGGTGACGACGCAAGCCATGCCGATCGGCGGCGGCAAGGATTTTCCGGCCAATGCCGCAGCGCGAGCAAATTGGCTGGCTCTGGTGCACTCGGAGACGGGCGCTGAGGAACGGCGTCTCGATGAACTGTTGTCGCGATATGGCACCAGAGCCACGCAAATCGCCACGCATGGGTCGGGTGATGAGGGTCGGCTGCCGGATTCAGAGAGCTACAGCCGGTCGGAAATTGACTACATCGTCCGCAACGAGTTCGTCGAACATCTGGCCGATATCGTCATGCGCCGCAGCACCCTGGCGATATCAGGTTCGCTGACAGGCCGGGACCTGCAGGAGATTGCCGCGATTGCCGGACGGGCGCTGGGCTGGAGCGCTGGGCGCTTCGCAGAGGAAGTCGAGGCCGCAATCGTGGAGCTCGAGGGCCGGAACCTGATGCGGCTGGGGTGATCACCCCGTCGCCGATGCTCTTCCCAAGGCAATCCGATCGGTTTGCCCATGGATGCGCCGCATCCGCAAATCGCCCAACTCACAGACGGGTTGGGATTTTGCTGCTATCGAATATTATTCATTAAAAACAAATAGTTGATGAAAAATAGGATAGCCAATGGCTGTGCAATACTGCTGGTCTCGGCAGGAAATAACACAGATTGACGTTAAATTAACATCATCATATGATCGAATAACATGCTTGCCTCCTAATAGGTCGATGTTGCCTGCCGAAACGCTGGCAGACCGGCGTTTTGGGAAGGGGCGAGAGCTGTGAATTCCCCGCGGGCGTATGCACCAAATCCGGCGAGGGATTGACAGCGATGCAGGGATGTGAAAATTTTTGCACACAAAGATAATAATATCATCTCAGGGAGGAGATGGCTTGAAATCCGGCGGAACCGCTAACCGCGACCATGAATCCAGCCTCGCCACGCGCGCGGCCTGGCTTCACTATGCCGGGGGTCTCACGCAGGCCCAGGTGGCCAAGCGGCTCGGCCTGACCAGCCTCAAGGCGCATCGGCTCATCACCCGGGCTACCCAGGACGGCCTTGTCAGGGTGATCATCGACGGCGACGTCGGCGAATGCATCGACCTCGAGCAGCAGCTGATCGATGCTTACGGGCTCGATTACTGCGAGGTCGTTCCTGATCTCGATCAGGACGAATTGCCGTTGAAGGCGCTTGGCATCGCCGGCGCGCAGTTTCTGAAGCGCGAGATCGATCGCGGCGAGGATATGCTGATCGGCGTCGGCCACGGCCGCACCCTAGCGGCAAGCGTCGAATATCTGACGCGCACTGCCGCCGCCCATATCCGTTTCGTCTCGCTGCTTGGCGGTGTGACGCGCAAATTCGCAGCCAACCCGCACGACGTCATGCATCGACTGGCCGAGCGGACCGGCGCGCAGGCCTATGTGATGCCCGTGCCCTTCGTCGCCAACACCGCCGAGGACCGTGAGGTGCTGCTTGGCCAGCGCGGCATCAGCGATGTCTTCGACCTCGCAGGCCGGTCCGACCTGATGTTCGTCGGCATAGGCACCGCCGAGCGGGAAGCCTCGCTGGTGGCTACCGGCATGATCGAACATTCCGAAATCGATGAGGTCAAACGCGATGGCGGCGTCGGCGAGCTGCTCGCCCACTTCTTCGACGACAAGGGACGCCCGGTGGAAACGGCGCTGTCGGAAAGAATCCTGGCGCTTCCGCGAGACCAGTTGAAAGGCCGCCGGATCGTCGCCGTCGCCGGCGGCAAGATCAAAGTACGCGCGATCAAGGCGGTGCTCGAAAGCCGTTATCTGAGCGGCCTGATCACCGACGAGTCCACCGCCCGTGCCCTTGTCGAACAGAACCAATCCAATGGTGCGAAACGCCATGTGAACGGAGGATCGTCAAATGCGTGACAACGGCAGATCTGCCTTGCTGGCGGTTGCGTCATGAGCGCGAAGGCCGCCACCGCATCGACCAGGCCGGCCTCGCCCGGCTTGCGTCGGGCACTTGCCGGCGCCGCGGTTGTCGTCCTGCTCGGCGCCATGGCGCTCGACACCAAGGTGGTCAGGATCGGCTCCGCCGGCGACGTTCGCAGTGCCGTGTTTTCCGCCACTGACTACGGCAAGTCGGAATTTCCCAAGGTGCAGGCCGATGTCGAGGCACGCGCCGCCGACGCGGTGACGGTGGCGACGGCGATCGCCAAGGACAGAGCGACGGCGGAAAAGGAATACGGCGTGCCTGCGGGTGTCGGACCGGTCATCTCGGTCAAGTTCAGCGGAGTCGTCGGCGAAGGAAAATCGGGCATCTACAAGGTCGCCGTCGACGGCGTGCCGGATACGTTGATGATCCGCGTGCAGACCGGGCCGGCGATCAACGGAACGGAACTGCGCGACGCCACCGGCAAGATTACATTCGGCCAGTTCACCAACCAGATCGAATACCAGGATGCCGGTTCGGCGCTGAACAACGAGATGAAGAAGGAAGTCCTGGCAAAGCTCGACACTAACGCCTTGACCGGCAAGACCATATCGGTGGTCGGCGCGTTCAAGCTGGTCAACCCGAAGAGTTGGCTCGTCACTCCCGTGAGCTTGGAAGTCAAATGAAACCGGCTGCCGACACCGGATCTGTGAATGGCGACGCCGTGCTTTCGGCGCGCAACATCGTCATGTCGTATGGCGGCGTCCATGCGCTCAAGGGCGTCAATTTCGACATCCATCGCGGCAAGGTCACCACGCTGTTTGGAGAGAATGGCGCCGGCAAGTCGACGCTGATGAAGATCCTGTCCGGCGTGGTCACGCCGACATCCGGCGACATCGTGCTCGACGGCAACCTCGTCAGTTTTTCCTCATCCTCGGACGCGCGCGATCGCGGCATCTCGATCATCCACCAGGAACTCAGCCTGGCGCCGAACCTCAGCGTTCGCGACAACATCTTCATGGGCCGCGAACTGCGCACCAGGACCGGCCTCGACTTCGCCGAGGAGCAGCGCCAGGCGCGCGCGCTGATGGCTGATCTCGAAGAGGACATCGACCCGATGACCCTGGTCGAGGATTTGCGCCTGGGGCAACAGCAGATCGTCGAGATCGCCCGGGCGCTGTCGGTCGATTCCCGCATCCTGATCATGGACGAACCGACCTCGGCGCTCAGCGCGACAGAGGTGGAGGTGCTGTTCCAGGTGATCCGCGATTTGACCAGCCGCGGCGTCTCCATCGTCTACATTTCACATCACCTCGAAGAGGCGCTGCAGATCACCGACTACGCGGTTGTCCTGCGCGACGGCGCGATTACGGCAACGGCCGAAGCCAGGGACATCGACCTCGAGTGGATCGTGCGCAACATGGTCGGTGAGAACTTCGACCTCGGCTCACCGCCGACCGGTCATGAGTTCGGCGAGGTCGCCTTGTCGATCGAGGATGTCAGCGTCGTCGACACTTCGGGCTCAGGCTATTCCGTCGTCGACCACCTGTCGCTGGATGTCCGGGCAGGCGAGATCGTCTGCATCTATGGGCTGATGGGCGCCGGGCGCACGGAACTACTGGAAGCCGTCGCCGGACGGGTGCCGATGGCGGGCGGCCGCGCGCTTCTGGAAGGCGAGGACGTTTCGGGACTGAACATCGCCCAGCGCATCTCCAGAGGTCTTGTGCTCGTCCCCGAGGATCGCCAGCGCGACGGGCTGGTTCAAACGATGACCGTCGGCCGCAATCTCTCGCTTGCCAGCATCGAAGCGTTCGCCAAGGGGCTGTTTCTGTCCCGCTCCAGGGAGCGTGGGCTGGTCGAGGATTCGATCCGCAAGGTGACCATCAAGACCGCCGGCGGCAACGCCATGATCGGATCGCTGTCGGGCGGCAATCAGCAGAAGGTCGTCATCGGCAAGATGCTGACGACCAACCCAAAAGTTATCCTCCTCGACGAGCCGAGCCGCGGCATCGATGTCGGCGCCAAGGCCGAAGTCTTTCGCTTGCTGAGCGAACGCGCCGCGCAGGGCCTTGCGGTCGTCTTCTCGACCTCTGAGGTCAACGAGTGCCTCAGCATTGCCCACCGCATCGTCGTCATGCGGCGCGGCAGGATTTCAGCCGAATTCGGCGCCAACGCCACCAAAGAGCAGATCATGGCCGCCTCCGGCGAAGCCGTGGTCGCCTGATCACCAGAATTTCGGAGCCCAGACCCATGACCGACGTCAGCCAGGCCAGAAAACAGTCCAGTCCAAGCGCGGGCGGCGAAGGCTTCGACCTCGCCAAGCTGCTGCTCGAGGGTCGCGCTTTCTTTGCCCTGATCGTCATCATCGTCGTCTTTTCGATCCTGTCGCCCTACTACCTCTCGGTGGCGAATTTCCTGACCATGGCCTCGCATGTCGCCATCTTCGGAATCCTCGCCGTCGGCATGCTGCTCGTCATCCTCAATGGCGGCATTGATCTGTCGGTGGGGTCGACACTGGGCTTGGCCGGTGTCGTTGCCGGCTTCCTGATGCAAGGCGTGACGCTGAATTGGCTGGGCGTCGTCCTCTATCCGCCGGTCTGGGTGGTTGCGGTGCTGGCCTGCATGCTCGGCGCCGTCGTCGGGCTGATCAACGGCGTGCTGATCGCGCGCTTCAAGGTTCCGGCCTTCGTCGCCACGCTCGGCGTCATGTACATGGCGCGCGGCCTGGCGCTGCTTATGACCAGCGGTCTGACCTACAACAATCTCGGCGGCAAACCAGAGCTTGGAAACACCGGCTTCGATGCGCTTGGCTTCAACCGCCTGTTTGGCGTGCCGACCGGTGTCGTGGTTCTCGTGGTCATCGCGCTCATCGGCAGCATCGTCCTGAACCGCACCGCTTTCGGGCGCTGGCTCTACGCCTCGGGCGGCAATGAGCGCGCGGCCGAACTGTCCGGCGTCCCGGTCAAGACGGTGCAGATTTCCGTCTATGTGCTTTCAGGCATCTGTGCCGCCATTGCCGGCCTGATCCTGTCCTCGCAGCTGACGTCGGCGGGGCCGACCGCTGGCACCACCTACGAACTGACGGCCATCGCGGCCGTCGTCATCGGCGGCGCGGCGCTGACCGGCGGCCGCGGCAACATCCGCGGAACCCTGCTCGGGGCCTTCGTCATCGGCTTCCTGTCCGACGGTCTGGTGATCATCGGCATCTCATCCTACTGGCAGACAGTGTTCACCGGCGCCGTCATCGTGCTCGCCGTGCTGCTCAATGCCGTTCAGTATCGCCGCCGCAGCAAGCTCCCAAGCGCGACAGGTGGCCAACCGACTTCTCAGAAACGGGGGAAGGCCGAAGTGGCCAATCCTGCCCAAGGGAAGACTGCCAGGTGAACTGGCAGCAACACCGCGTAATCATTGGAGGAATGTACATGAGAACCATGCTGAAAAGTCTGCTTGCCGCCGCAATGGTCGTCGGGTTTACGGCCGCCGCGTCGGCCGCGGGCCTGATCTCGATCATCGTCAACGATCCGGCCAACCCTTACTGGCTGACCGAGGGCAACGTCGCCAAGGCCGAGGCCGAGAAACTTGGCTACACGGCCAATGTCGGCGCCCACAAGGGCGATACGAACACGGAAAGCAACCTGATCGACACCGCCATCACCAACAAGTCGGTGGCGATCATCCTCGATCCGGCCAACGCCGACGGCTCTGTCGGCGCGGTGAAGAAGGCGATTGCCGCCAACATCCCGGTATTCCTCGTCAATGCCGAGATCAACCAGGAAGGCCTCGCCAAGGGACAGCTCGTCTCCAACAACGCGCAGGGTGCTGCTCTCGGTGCCCAGCAGTGGGTGCAGGCTGTCGGTGAAAAGGGCAAATATGTCGAACTGCTCGGCGCCCCGTCGGACAACAATGCGGCCACGCGCTCGAACGGTTACGCGACTGTGCTGAGCCAGTATCCGGATCTCGAAAAGGCCGCTTCGCAGGTCGCCAACTGGGATCGCACCCAGGGCCACGACAAGATGCAGAGCATGCTGCAGGCCAATCCCGACATCATCGCCGTGATCAGCGGCAATGACGAAATGGCTCTCGGCGCGGTTGCGGCACTGAAGGAAGCCGGCAAGCTGGCTGGCATCAAGGTCGGCGGCTTCGACGGTTCCCCGGACGCGGTTGCGGCGATCAAGTCCGGCGAACTGCAGTACACCGTGCTTCAGCCGGTCGCCATCTTCTCGGCCAAGGCCGTGCAGCAGGCGGACTCGTTCATCAAGACGGGTGCCACCGGTGCGGCGACCGAGAAGCAGCTGTTCGATTGCCTTCTCATCACCAAGGACAATGTCGACAAGTACACCGCACCCTTCGTGCTGTCGGAATGAAAACCTGCACAGGGGGTGTCCTTGCGGACACTCCCTGCCTCTTCTACGAGATGACAAAGACTGGCCTCTTGAACTGCCTTCATAATCAACCGGAATTTGCGTCATGAAAGACCTGCTGATCGGCATCGACGCGGGAACGTCGGTGATCAAATCGGTCGCTTTCGATTTGTCCGGGCGGCAGCTCGCCATGACGTCGGTACCCAACAGCTTCGTCACGCTGGAAGGTGGCGGCGCCGAGCAGGACCTCGATCAGACATGGCGCGATATGGCGCAGACCGTTCGCGATCTCACGGCCAAGATCCCTAACCTCGCGCAACGAACCGCGGCGGTTGCCATCACCGGGCAGGGCGACGGAACCTGGCTGATCGACGGCGACGGCTCGCCTGTCTCGCGCGCCTGGCTATGGCTCGACGCTCGCGCCGGACATTTGGTGGACGAGATGCGCGCCGATCCCCGGGATCGCAGGCGGTTCGAGCTGACCGGCACGGGGCTAAATTCCTGTCAGCAGGGTGCCCAGCTTGCCTTCATGAAAAAGAACAATCCGGACCTGCTGGGGCGGGCGGCGACCGCCCTGCATTGCAAGGATTGGCTCTACTTCAAGATGACAGGCGAACGCGCCACGGATCCGTCCGAAGGAACCTTCACCTTCGGCGATTTTCGCTCGCGTACCTATTCCGACGAAGCCCTCGACATCCTGGATCTGACGACGCATCGCCGCCTGTTGCCTCCCATGCTCGAAGGCACCACCGACCATCATCCGCTGTCGCGATCGGCGGCGGCAGAGACTGGCCTGCTCGAAGGCACGCCGGTGGTGCTGGGTTACGTCGATATGGTCATGACGGCTCTCGGAGCCGGCCTCTATGATCCCTCAGGCAATGTCGGCTGCACCGTCATCGGCTCGACCGGCATACATACGCGCTTCGCCGCCACTCCCGACGATGTCGTGCTGAACGGCGATGGCTCCGGTTACACGATCGCCATGCCTGTTCCGGGCGGCTATGCGCAATTGCAGTCCAACATGGCGGCGACGCTCAACATCGACTGGCTGCTTGGCCTTGCGCGCGACGTGCTCGCCACGGCTGGCGGCAAACCTTCCCACGACGAGTTACTGAAAGCACTCGATGTCTGGGTGGAGGCATCGGAGCCGGGATCGCTGATTTACCAGCCCTACATATCGCTGGCCGGCGAAAGAGGACCGTTCGTCGACCCTAACGCACGCGCGGGTTTCATCGGCCTTTCGGTCAAGCATGGCTTTGGCGATCTGGCACGCGCTGTCCTCGAAGGGTTGGCCTTCGCCGCACGCGATTGCTACCAGGCGATGGGCGCCGTGCCGAGCGAGATTCGCCTGTCGGGCGGCGCCGCGCGCAGCCCGTCGCTACGCCGCATCATCGCGGCGGCGACCCGGGCGCAGGTGCGAACGAGCAGCCGTCAGGAAGCCGGCGCTGCAGGCGCCGCGATGATGGCCGCGGTCGGCCTCGGGGTCTATGGCTCCATGGAGGACTGCGCCGCCGAGTGGGTGACGCCGCTTCTCGGCGACTGCGATGCCTATGACGAGGCGCTGTCGCAAACCTACGATGCGCTCTTCCCTTCCTTCGTTTCGGCGCACCGGGCGCTTCGACCGGTGTGGAAGGGCATGGCGCACCGCACAGGAGCAAGATCTTGAGCAATACAACAGATGTCGTCGATCTCTTCGTGATCGGCGGCGGCGTCAATGGGGCCGGCATAGCGCGTGACGCGGCAGGGCGCGGGCTGTCGGTCATCCTGTGCGAAAAGGACGATCTCGCCCAAGGCACCAGCTCGCGCTCCGGCAAGCTGGTGCATGGCGGCCTGCGCTACCTCGAATATTATGAATTCCGGCTGGTTCGCGAAGCGCTGATCGAACGCGAGGTGCTGCTCGAGGCGGCGCCGCACATCATCTGGCCGATGCGCTTCGTTCTGCCGCACAGCCCGCAGGACAGGCCGGCATGGCTGGTCCGGCTCGGGCTGTTTCTCTACGACCACCTTGGCGGTCGCAAACGCTTGCCGGGGACAAGAACGCTTGATCTGAGGACGGCGCCGGAAGGCGCTCCCATCAAGGATGAATTCAGGCGCGGTTTCGAATACTCCGACTGCTGGGTCGACGATGCGCGCCTGGTGCTGCTCAACGCGCTGGACGCCAGGCAGCGCGGCGCAAGGGTACTCACGCGCACGGCTTGTGTCGCGGCGCGCCGCGAAGACGGACTGTGGTCGATCGACATGCAGGACGGCCGCACGGGCGCCGTCACGAAAGTCCGCGCGCGGGCGCTGATCAACGCGGCAGGCCCTTGGGTCAACGACATTGTCAGCCGCGTCGCCGGGCAGAATTCCACCCGCAATGTTCGTCTGGTGAAAGGCAGCCATATCGTCGTGCCCAAATTCTGGGAGGGGCGGCAGGCCTATCTCATTCAGAACAACGACAAGCGGGTGATCTTCGTCAATCCCTATGAGAACGATCTGGCGCTGATCGGTACGACCGATATTCCCTATGAAGGCAGGCCCGAAGAAGTGGCCGCCGAGGCAAGCGAAGTCGACTATCTGATCAAGGTGGTCAATCGCTATTTCAAGCGACAGATGACACCACGGGACGTGGTCTACAGTTTCTCCGGCGTGCGTCCGCTCTATGACGACAATGCCGACAATCCAAGCGCGGTGACGCGCGACTATATTTTCGAACTCGACGCCTCCAATGGCAACGCACCGCTGCTTTCGGTATTCGGCGGCAAGATCACCACCTTCCGCAAGCTGTCCGAACATGCGCTGGAAAAGATCCAGCCGTTCTTTCCGACGATGAAGAAAGCCTGGACGGCCAAAATTCCCTTGCCGGGAGGCGACCTTCCCAATGCGGACTTCGAGCAGTTCCTGAGCGACTTGCATGCCGAGTTTTCGTGGCTCAGCCCCTCGCTGGTGAAGCACTACGCCCGAAGCTACGGCACCCGCGCCAGAAAATTGCTCGCCGGCGCGCATGGCGAAGCGGACCTCGGCCGCCGCTTCGGGCCCGATCTGTATGAACGGGAGGCAAGGTTCCTGGCCGAGACCGAATGGGCCGGCACATCAGCCGATATCCTGGAACGCCGCACCAAACATGGCCTGCATATCGATGCAGCCGAGCGGAAAGCATTCGAAGACTGGTTCGGTAACATAATGGCGGCGGCAGACTGATGGCCTTCACGCTTTCCCTCAACACCAATCCACTGGTCAACCGCTTCGCCGATCCAGACGATTTGATCGACGCGATCGCCTACGGCATCGGCATCCGCGACGTGCAGCTGACGCATGAATTCGTCAATCCGGGCTGGCCGGCGGCGACGATTGTCAAATTCCTGCGCCTGTTCAACAGCGCGCTTTCGCGGACCGGTGTCAGGATCACTTCCGGCATGACCGGACCCTATGGCCGGCTCAACCATTTCGGCCACCCGGATGCGGATGTCCGGCGCTATTATGTCGACTGGTTCAAGACCTTCGCCGATATTTCCGCCGAGCTCGGCGCGTCAGGCATGGGCACGCAGTTCGCGATCTTCACCTATAAGGACTTTGACGATCCGCAACGGCGGGCGGCACTGCTCGACATCGCGCTCGAATGCTGGCGCGAAGTGGCCGAGCACGCCAAGGCAGCCGGTCTGACATACCTGTTCTGGGAGCCGATGTCGGTCGGCCGTGAGTTCGGCCACACGATCGAAAGCTGCGTCACGCTGCAAGGCGCCATCGACGCGGCGAAGCTGCCCATACCGATGAAGACGATGGTGGATATCGACCATGGCGACGTGACCTCGGCCGATCCCGCCGACACCGATCCCTATGCCTGGGCGAAGGCGTTTCCATTGCAATCGCCGATCATCCACATCAAACAGTCTTCCATGAACAAGGGCGGGCACTGGCCGTTCACGGCCGCCTACAACAAGGACGGCCGCATACTTCCGCAGAAGCTGCTGGATGCGGTTCGGCAAGGCGGCGGAACCGACAATGAAATTTGCCTTGAACTTTCCTTCAGGGAGAGGGAACCAGTCGATCATCAGGTTATCGAGATGATCCGCGAGTCGGTGGATTTCTGGGCGCCTTACGTCGACAGTGGTCGCGACAGTCTCAAGCCTCGGGCCTGAGCGAACACGTCGCCCGAAAGCCGGCGCCGATGTCGGCCCGCAAAAAGTATCGAAGGAGAAGAAGAATGGCCCCATATTGGGTCGGCACGAGCTGGAAGATGAACAAGACGCTGGCGGAGGCGCTGCAGTTCGCCGATGCGCTGGCGACCTTCGTGCCGGGTTTCGATCAGGCGATACAGCCTTTCGTCATCCCGCCCTTCACCGCCGTGCGCCAGGTCAAGGGGGCGCTGGCCAACACCCGCGTAAAGGTCGGCGCCCAGAACATGCATTGGACCGACGCCGGCGCCTGGACGGGCGAGGTTTCACCAGTGATGTTGAAAGACTGCGGGCTGGATGTGATCGAACTCGGCCATAGCGAGCGCCGCGAGCATTTCGGTGAGACGGATGCGACTGTCGGGCTGAAGACGGCGGCCGCAGTCAGGCACGGTTTCGTGCCGCTGATCTGCGTCGGCGAGACGCTGGCTGAGCGTGAATCCGGCCGCGCCGATGCGGTGTTGACGGCACAGGTTCTCGGCGCGCTGCAAGAGCTGAGCGGCGATCAACTGAAGGCAGAAATCCTCTTTGCCTACGAGCCGGTCTGGGCGATTGGCGAGAAGGGCATCCCGGCCAGCGCCGACTATGCCGACAAGCAGCAGGCGCTGATCAAGCAGGTTGCCGCCGACCGGCTGCCGGTTGCCCCGCCTGTGCTTTACGGCGGCAGCGTCAATCCCCGCAATGCGGCAGAGCTGATCGGCCAGCCGCATATCGACGGCCTGTTCATCGGCCGCTCGGCGTGGCAAGCGGAAGGCTATATCGACATTCTGAAAAAGGCGTCGGCCGCCATCGCGCGCTGACCGTTACGAAGCAAAGGAGTTTATCGTCATGAAGATCGCACTCGGAGCCGACAGCGCCGGCAAGCCGCTGCTCGACGTTATCGCCAAGCATCTCGCCACAAAGCCCGATTTGCAGGTCGTCGACCTGAGCCAGGCCGGATTCTACGCCGATATCGCCGCCAAGGTGGGTCACGAAATTCTGGACGGCAACTACGACCGGGCCATCCTGTTTTGCGGCACCGGCATCGGCGTCAGCATCTCCGCCAATAAGGTGCCGGGCATTCGTGCTGCATTGACCCACGATACCTATTCGGCTGAGCGCGCCGCTAAGTCCAACAACGCCCAGATCATCACCATGGGCGCCCGCGTCATCGGTCCCGAACTGGCGAAGTCGATCGCCGACGCGTGGCTGGCCTCGGAGTTCGATCCGAACGGCCCGTCTGCCGCAAACGTGCAGGCCGTCGACAAGCTCGACGCCAAGCGCTGAAAGACGCGGCGGTCCGCTGCTGATCAGTCGGTCAAGGTGACCCGTATCGCCTCGATCACGGTCACGGCCGAAGCGGCGCCCGGGTCCATATGGCCAAGCGAGCGTTCGCCGAGGCGGGAGGCCCGGCCCTTGGTGGCGACCATCGCCTTGGTCGCTTCCGCGCCTGCTTTTGCCGCCTGCGCCGCAGCCTCGAGACTGCCCGCAAGACTCTTGCCGGAGGCCAGCGCTTTGCCCGCCGCTTGCGCTGCCGGCGCCCATGCATCGATCATGGTTTTCTCGCCTGGCTCGGCCTTGCCGCGATCCTGAATGCCCTTCGCCATGGCCTGGAACAGGGCGACCACGTCCGCGTCATCAAGCGTTGTCTTGCCCTTGACGGCTGCCGCGCCGCGCATGAAAGCAGTGGCATAGAGCGGACCCGAGGAGGCGCCGACGGCATTCAGGAACGACTTTGCCGCCGTGTTGAGCAAAGTGGTCGGATCGGTCGCTCCGGTGTCCAGTGCGGCAACCGCATCGCGCGCCGCGGAAAATCCAAGCTCCATCGCAATGCCGTGGTCGGCATCGCCGATAACCCCGTCAAGCGCGCACAGCCGGTCTCTGTCGGCTGACATGGCGGTTGCGATCGTTGCGAACATCGCAACAAGGCGGGCGGTGTCGATTGTCGTCATATCTTTGTCCTTGACGAGGAGCAGGTTCAGCCGGCGCGAAACATGGCGCAGTCGCAAGGGTGGTCCAGCATCGTCTGCAACTCGCCGTCCAGCCGATGCAGCGTGATCGAAGCCCCAGCCATTTCCAGCGAGGTGCAGTAGTTGCCGACCCAGCTTGCGTGAATGGACACACCGATCTCATCGAGCCTCTGCTTCACACGCCGGTTCATGATGTAGAGTTCCATCAGCGGCGTCGAGCCGAGCGAGTTGACGAGCACCGCGACCTTGTCGCCGCGCGTCGGCGCCATCTCGCTGAGGATCCTGTCCAGCATATCGTCGGTGATCTCGTCGGCTGTTTTCAACTTTTCGCGCGCGATGCCGGGCTCGCCGTGGATACCCATGCCGATCTCCATCTCGTCCGGGCCGATCTCGAAATTCGGCCGGCGGGTCTGTGGCAGCGAGCAAGGCGACAGCGCCACGCCCATGGTGAAAGTGTGGTCGTTGGCCTTGCCGGCGATGCGCTCGCATTCGTCGAAGGACAGCATCTTGTCGCAGGCGGCGCCTGCCGCCTTGAAGATGAAGAAATTGCCGGCGACGCCGCGCCTTTTGTGCCGCTGGTCACGTGGTGCCGAGGCGACGTCGTCGGTGCTCAGCACCGTGCGCACCTCGATGTCGTCCATGGCAGCCATCTCGGCGGCCATGTCGAAATTCATCACGTCGCCGGCATAGTTGCCGTACATGAACAGCACGCCGGCGCCGCCGCTGACTGCCTTGGCGCATTCGAGGATCGGATCAGGCGGCGGCGAGGCGAAGACATTGCCGATGGCCGCCGCGTCGGCCAGCCCCTTGCCGACGAAGCCGAGAAAGCTCGGCTCATGACCCGAGCCGCCGCCAATGACGAGGCCCACCTTGCCCTGGCGCGGTCCGTCGCGGGCGATGATGGAGCGTGGACTGCCGTCCACGCTTTTGAGATGGCGGGGATGCGCGGCGAGAATGCCTTCCAGCATCTCGTCGACGGCTCGGTTGCCGTCGTTGATGATCTTCTTGGTCTGCACCCGCATCCTCCCGATTTCGGCATTTTCGCAGATACTACCGGGTGTTACCGGGATTTCCACCCGGCAAGGAGCATTTCGTGCCTAGAGGCCGGCACCTGGACGCAGCGTCGGCCGTTTCAATCGCCGAGGCCGTCGCGAATGGCTGAGAAATAGCGATCGGTTCCGACCTGGCCGCCCTTGAGCGCAACCTCCAGTCCGTCGATCGCCTTGACGCGTGAATGGGCAACGCAAAGCGGGGACCCCGGCGAAGCGGGCAGCGGCATGCGAATTGTCAGGGCATCGACACCCATCCCGCCGAGTGCGTGGCTCGACGTGTCGCCGCCGGCAATGACCACGCGCCGCAGGCTCTGTTCGATCGTCAGGCTGCGAAGGATTTCTCCGAGGCCGCGGCCAAGCTCGTGGCGGGCGCCTTCTTGTCGGTCGATTTCGGCGCCCCTGTCGGCAGTGGGGCCAAGCGCGGTGTAGAGGATGACGCTGCGCCCGGCTTGCAGACTGGCACGGCCGCTTGCCGTTGCGCGTGCGATCGCCTTCTCCGACGCCTGCGAAACCAGCTCGACAGGGTCAACCTCGATGCCGTCGAAGCCGTCGGTCAGGGCATGCCGGATCTGCCGTTCGGTGGTCGGCGAGCAGCTGCCCGACACGACGGCTATCCGCTCGGCTGTGCCCGGCGGCGTGAAGCCTTGCCCCGCGCTGACGATACCATTCGACGCCCATTCGGCCAGCAACGCATACTCGACCCCGGACGAGCCGACGACAAAAGAACCGCCCGGCTTGCGAACGCGCCACAGCTCCTTGCCGGCCAGGGCCTGCGTTTCCAGATTGTCGACATCGACAAGCACGATGGCGGTGCCGTTTCCGGTCAGGCGGTCGAAGGCCACCGACCGCGACGCGGACTGCAGCGTTGCGAGGTCGACCAGCCCGGAGCTCAGCGCCGTCTGCCGCGACAGATGGATCAGCAGATCGGATTCATCCATCGGCGTCGTCGGATGGCGGCTCATCACCGGGTGACGGTCGATGCGGAAATATTGGTCGCGATAGGCGGCGAACAGATGGCCGAAGGCGGTGTAGCGCTTGAGCTGTGGCGCACCGACCAGCAGCGGCACGCTGTCCTGCGCGAACACCGCGCGGCCGATCTCGATCGCTCGGCCGATGCTGCCGATCGTCGGGCTGGAATCGAAAGTCGAGCAGACCTTGTAGTGGCAGATCGCGGCTTTCAGCGTCTTCAGCCAGGCGAAGGCTTCGCGCAGATGCGTGTCCATCCACTGCGGCGTCTCGCTGCGGCTGGTGCCGGCCAGTCCGATCACCTGGCAATGCGCGAATCGCGACAGCAAGGCCGCGTCCGGCTGGCGCATGAACAGCACGGTCGGCACGCCGCCGAGTTCTAGCGCCTCCATGACATCGGTCGAGCCGGTCAGATCGTCGCCATAATAGCTGAGAAGCAGGTCCTGCATGGCCTCAGGCTGCCTTGCCGTCGCCGAATTTTTCGATCGACCGTGCCAGTTCGGGATGGCTCAAGGCGAAGTCCGCCAGCGGAATGCCGTCGACGGCTGCTTGCCAGGCCTGCTGCACGGCACGCACGCCGGCGCCCGGTCCGTCGGGGTGGCTGACGATGCCGCCGCCGCAGAGATAGAGAAGATCGACCGTGCGTCCGGTCCGCGCATATGTCTCGGGCGCCTGGCCGCCCCACTGGCCGGAGCCCGCCACCGGTAAGGCGCAGTCCTCGGGCGAGAAGATCGGTGTCGTCACTGCCTTGAACGACTCGACGAAAGAGTCATCCGGCTCCCAGTATTTTGAGGCGATGCCGTTGATCTGGAACTGGTCGACACCGAGCAGCCGCCAGAATTGTTGCCAGACCTTGAAGTCCATGCCGAGGCCCGGATGGCGAGTGAGGATGTCCCAGCCGTTGCGATGGGCGTGTAGCACCAGCCTGGAGCGTTTTCTCAGGAACGTCATGCCGCCAAAACCGATCGAATTGATGTTCACCACCGCGCAGTTGCCGCCGGCCTTCGCCACCAGATCGTGGTTGCGCATCATCTCGTCCGGGTCGGCATGCGAGATGCCGAAGGCATACATCACCTTCTTGCCGGTCTTCTGCTCATGATCGAGGATGAGCGGCATGATCGCCTTCACCCGTTCCGACAGGGGCGAGTAGGCGGGGCTCATCAGCTTTTCATCATCCTTGATGAAATCGACGCCGGCGGCGATCAGTTCCGCCACCATTGCCGCCGTCTCGTGCGGCCGCAGCCCGAGCGCCGGCTTGACGATCGTGCCGATGATCGCGCGGCCCGTCACACCGGTCAGCCGGCGGCTGCCGGCGACACCGAACTGTGGGCCGGGATGCGCGCCGCGAAAATCCTCCGGCAGCTTCATGTCGACGACGCGAATGCCGGTGAGGCCCTTGATCGAATAGGTGCCGCCAATGGCGATCGTCATCAGCGCTGAAAGGTCGGTGCCGATGGCATCGAACGGAAAGGCGATGTCGACGTCGGCGCGTTTGAACGGCCCGCTACCGTCATCGGGAAGCGACGGCCGCTCGGCATTGGGCAAGTGCCGGATCGCCAGCACGCGCGCCGCCACCCGGGCCTTCAGCTCCTCGGTCTCGCCGGGCAGCGCGACGAAGGTGCCGGTCGACTGGTCGCTGGCGATCTTGGCCGCCAGCGCTTCGATGCTTCCAGGCGTTTCGATGCGATAGGTGAGGGTGATCATGGTCTGCTGTCTCAGGCCGAGGCGTTCGAAAAAGGTTCACGGTGTTTTAAATCTGGTATAATGAGTACATAAGTATTGCAAGGCATATCCGGCTGGAAGTTTTAGGCAGGTCGTCAGATGGCAATTTCCAGGAAATGTGGCGGCAGTGTTAGATAGGGCCGGGTCAAGGGAGTGATTCGCGACGATGAACCGTTCGGAACCGATTGTCCGGCGCAAGCTTTCCGACGAGGTCTTCTTGCGACTGAAGCGCCTGATCACCAGCGGCGAGCTGATGCCGGGCGACGACATGCCGTCGGAGCGTGAGTTGATGGAGCGCTTCGAGGTCGGCCGACCGGCGATCCGCGAGGCGATGCAGGCGCTGAGCAATATGGGCCTTGTCGCGATCTCGCATGGCGAACGCGCCAAGGTGCTGCAGCTCACGGCAAAGTCGATCATCAAGCAGGTCGATGGCGCCGCCAAGATCATCCTGTCGTCATCGAAAGACACGCTGGAGCACCTGAAGACCGCGCGCATCTTCTTCGAGCGCGGCATGGTCAGGGAAGCCGCCGAAAAGGCCACCGCCGAGGATGTGCAGCGGCTGCGGGCCACCGTTGCAGAACAGCGCGGCTTTCGTGGCAACTCCGAAGCCTTCATCTCCGCCGACATGAAGTTCCATACCCAGATCGCCGCGATCTCCGGCAACCCGATCTATGTCGCCGTCAGCGAGGCGATGTTGGGCTGGCTGAAGGAGTATCACACCGAAATGCTGATCTGGACCGGCAAGGAACAGTTCACGCTGACCGAGCATGAAGAGATCATCGGCCGCATCGAGAAGATGGATGCGGACGGCGCCGAAAAGGCGATGATCAAGCACCTCGAGCGCTCGCGCGCGCTCTATGTGATGAACTCCGAAAAGTAATTTCAGCCGAGCCGGGTGATCGCATAAGGCGTCATCACGAGATGGTCTGGGCCAAGCGTTGAAATGTCTACCTGCACGTCGTCAGCCGTCAGGTTCGCCAGCCACACGACCGTCTTGCCCGAGGCCGAGCGTCCGGCCAGCGCCAGCACTCTGGTCTCATCGCTCGTCCTTGCCGGCAAATGCGCAAGGCCGGCCAGTTCGCAAAGCCCCTTGATAGCCCTGAAGAGCGGCCGGGGTGATCGTTCCGCGACGGGTTCTCCGGATGACGCCAGCACGCCGAACGGTCCGGTGAAGCTGGAGAGCGTCAGCATCTCCAGTCCAGCAGGCGCGACACGTGCGGCATAGCCGATCGTCCACGCCGCGGCGAACAGGCCGGTATGGCGAGGATCGCTGTCGGCCATGGCGATGCGCTGTCTTCCGGGATTGGGCTTGGTCGCGCCGCCATAGGGGTTCTGCCGCATGGCGATGGTCGATGGTCCGATCCGGTATGGCTTCGCCCCGAAGATCGCCCGTGCGGATTGGGTGATGAAAGGCAGCGCCTCCAGCGACTGCATGATGCTGAGATCGTCGGCGGCATGCACGATCGGACAGGTGCAATGGGTGACGAAATCGAGCCGGTCTGCCGGCACGCGCTTGCGGTTGAGTTCGGTGAAATAGCTGAACATGCCGCCACCGAGGCGGATGTCGGGGAAGGCGCGCCGCGCCGCCGCATAAACGTCGTCGAGCGGCGGACAGTCCGGCCACGCGCTGCCCGGCGGCGTCGACTGCCGGTCGACCGAGGGCGACACGGCAATAGCCGAGAGTTTCAGCCCGGCCTCGCGTACGAGCCCGGCGACGCCTGACAATTCGGCGTCAAGATCGCCAGCGCAGGTAACAACGCATTCGAGGGACGTTTCAGCTGGGTAGGCATTTGCGAGCCGGGCGAAAGCGCGCAAAGCATCGAGCCCGTGGCCGCGCGTCGGATCGTAGTGAAACAGCAGTTGTTGTGGGCCGAGTGTCGACAACGTGGAAAGGTTCGCCAGTGCCGTCTCGACATCCTCGGGATAGATGACCACGCCGACATCGGGCAGCCGTGGTCCGGCCTCGCCGAGCTCGACGCGGACCGCTTCGCTGGCCACGGCGGCAGCCAGTGCTTTGCCTTCACCTGCGATGCGCAGGCTGATCGTTTGGCGCAGGGGCAGGCCGGCCGGCAGCGCATAGGGCCATGGCAGCGCCAGCGGCCGCACATAGGTCTTGTAGGAGGCGTCCGACCAGTTGCGCTGGTCCTCCATTTCGAAAGTATCGCCTTCCATCCGGCATTCAGCGGTGACACCAGGTCGAACCTGATGCGTGATGGCGCGGATATCCTTGAAAGGCTGCCAGGGGTCGATCAGTTCGGGAAGCTTTGTTGCCACCACGTTGCCGTCTGTATGCTCGACCGTGACCAGGCTGCCGGCGAGGTTGGCGATCGGGTGCAGGATGCAGAAGCCGCAGCGGTTGGTTTCGAAATCGCTTTCGGGGAGGGCGCTGACGTCGAAGACCAGACGGCCGTCGGCGGAGCCTTTGATGGTGGCGCGGAAGCCGAGCCGGCTTCCATCGAGGGCCACACAGCTTGCCGAATAGCTGACTGAAAAAGCGTTGGCACCCTGGTCGATGATAAGGTCCGTCAACGCCGGCTCATAAGTGCCCCAGTCGCGGTCGCGGACGATATAGGCGATGGCGCGCAGCACTTCGGTGCCGCCATGGCGGATGGTGCGCAGATTGCCGTTGACGAAGTCGGCGCTGAGCGCGCCGGCGCGCAGCCTGACCGGCTCGGCCTCGACCGTACGCGTGCCGTAGAGGAGGAAGGCGTCGGCCGTCATGTCAGCAAGGCGTCGAGTTGCACCGGCTCGCGGCTCGCAGCACCGGCATAGGCGGCCTCGACCAGCGCGAACGTTTTGAGGTTGTCGGCGCCTGAGGTCGCCGGTTCGATGCCTTTTGCCAGGCAGTCTACCCAGTGCTGCTGGATGGCGACGACGCTTTCCTGGATGTTGTGCCATGGCCGCGACGCCCAAGGCAGTAGCGGCGGCGAGACGTCGGTAACGGCCGTGCCGTTCTTGCCAGTGACGGTCAGCCGGTATCCCTGCGCCAGCCGGATCGTGCCGTCGCTGCCGTCGATCTCGATCAGCGTCTCGGGAAACGGCTCCGTGGCGAGCTTCGTCGCGTAACTGCAGTCGACCACCGAGGTGGCACCGCTGTTGTGATCCATCAGCATCGTCGCGACGTCCTCGCCCGCGATACCGGGATTTACGCGGGCGGTTCGCGTTGTGATGGTCGAGACGTCGCCGAGCAGGAAGCGGGCGATGTCGAGGCTATGGATGCCGAGGTCCTCGATGATGAAGCGCTTTCCCGTCGCCAGATAGGGCTGGCCGGAAAACACGTCATAGGCGGAGCGGAAGGAGATGCGCCCGAAGAAAGGCGTGCCGATCTCGCCGCTGTCGAGCACGGCGCGCACCGCCTGGATCGGCGACTGCCAGCGAAAATTCTCATGCACCATCAGCGGCACGCCGGCCTGCGCGCATGCCCTGACCATCGCCTTGGCGTCGGCAAGCGTCGGCGCGAACGGCTTTTGGCAGATCACCGGAACGCGATGGGTGGCCGCCATTTCAACAAGCGGGCGATGGCTCGGCGCGGTGGTGGCGATATCGACGAAGTCGAGGCTTTCGCCGGCAAAAAGTTCCGCCGCATCGGTATAGCGCTTCGCAATGCCGAACTGGTCGCCGACGATCTTGAGCCGTTCCGGATCACGGTCGCAGATGACGGCGATCGCGGCGCCCGCTATGTCGCGCCAGGCATGCATCTGGTTGACGGCAAAGAAGCCGCAGCCGATCAGTGCTCCCCGCAACTCCGCCATGCTCAGCCCGCCTTTGCCATCTGCATCAGCGTGACCCGGCTCTGCAGCCGGCGCTGTGCCTGGTCGACGACGACGGCGACGATGATGACGAGGCCCTTGATCACCATCTGCCAGAACGAACTCACACCCATCATCACCAATCCGTCCGAAAGAATGCCGATGACGAAGGCGCCGACGATGGTGCCGCCGATCGTGCCGCGGCCGCCCGACATCGAGGTGCCGCCGAGCACCGCCGCCGCAATCGCGTTCAGCTCGAAACTCTCGCCCGTTGCCGGATGCGAGGCCATCAGCTCGGACGAGATGATCAGGCCGACGATCGCCGCGCAGAAACCGGAGAACATATAGACGAACATCTTCACCATGTTGACACGGACGCCCGAAATCCGCGACGCCCGTTCATTGCCGCCGACGGCGAAGATGTGGCGGCCGAGGGGCGTGTACTTGGCCAGATAGGCGGCCCCCAGCGCAACGACGATCAGGATCCAGATCGCCACCGGCAGGCCAAGCAGCCGGCCGGCGCCGAGGAAGCCGAAACCGGTGGTGCCCAGTTCCGGCTTGCCGACGAGGTTGGGGAAGGTGCGGCCATCCGACGACAGCAGCGCCAGGCCACGCGCGACATAGAGCACGCCGAGCGTGGCGATGAACGGCGCGACGTTCAGCCTGGTGATCAGCAATCCGTTGACGGCGCCGATCAATATGCCGACGGCAAGCGTGATCAGCGCGATCTCGAAGACGTTGAAATAGATCGTGTAGCCGACCTGCAGGTCGATGCCGTTGAGCACGAGATAGCCGGCGACCATGCCGCACAGGCCGACGATCGAACCGACCGAAAGGTCGATGCCGCCGGTGATGATGACGAAGGTCATGCCCATCGCCAGGAACGCGTTCAACGCCACGTGTTTCGACATCAGGATCAGATTGGCGGTCGACAAGAAATTCGGCGCCGCGATCGAGAAGAAGATCAGCACGGCGATCAGCGCGATGAAGGTCCTGAGCTTCATCAGCGTCAACAGCATGGAGCCGCTGGAAGCGGAGGGAGCGGCCGCCTTGGCTGGGATGTCAGTCATGGGCGGTGCTCTCCATCTGTCGAACCGGTCCGTGGCCAAGCGCCGAGGCAGCCACGAGTGCCGCCTCCGTCGCCTCGGCGCGGTCGAACATGCCGGTCAGTTTTCCGTTGCTCATCACCGCGATGCGGTCGGACAGCGCCATCACCTCATCGAGATCCGAGGTGGCGAACAAAATCCCCAATCCGTCGCGGGACAATTTACGCATGGTGCGGAAGACATCGGCCTTGGCGCCGACATCGATGCCTCGGCTGGGCTCGTCCATCAACAGCACCTTGGGTTCGGTGAGCAGCGCCTTGCCGATCACCACCTTCTGCTGGTTGCCGCCCGACAGCGAAGACACTTCCTGCGCCGGGTCGGCGACCTTGATCGCCAGTTCCCGCACCATGGTTGTCACCGCCTGCCTCTCGTCGGCGCCACGGATATGGAACAGGCGGGCAAATCGCGACAGGCTGGCCAGCGTCAGGTTGCTGGCGACCGAGAGGATCGACACCAGCCCTTCGCGCTGGCGGTCTTCGGGGATCAGCGCCAGCCCGCGCCGGATGCGCCGCGTCGTGTCGCGCTCCTTGACCTGTTTGCCACCAATGAAGATCTCGCCCGTGGAATGGCCGTGGCGGCCCATGATGCAGTCGAACAATTCGCTGCGCCCGGCGCCCATCAGGCCGTATATGCCGAGGATCTCGCCGGCACGCAGCGACAGCGAGACGTGGTCGACGGCAAGCCCGCCGGTAGCGCGCGGCAGACAGATGTCCTCGGCACGGAAGATCTCTTCGCCCGGAAGATGGCCGTCGGCCTTGGCGAAATCCTTGGCATCGGAGCCGATCATCTGGCGAACGATCCACTGCGTGTCGACGTTTTTCATCTCTTCCTGGCCGGTGATGCGGCCGTCGCGCAGCACGGTAATGTAGTCGCCGATGCGGATCAGCTCTTCCAGCCGGTGCGAGATGTAGACAATGGCCACGCCGCGCGCCTTGAGGTCGGCGATCACCTTGAACAGGATCTCGACTTCCGCCGCGCTCAGCGCCGAGGTCGGCTCGTCCATGATCAGGATGCGCGCGTCGAGCGAAACCGCCTTGGCGATCTCGACCAGCTGCTGCTGGCCGATGCGCAGATCCTCGACCAGCATGTCGGGCCGTATGCCGGCCTGCAGGCGTTCCAGAAATTCAGCCGCGCGGTTTTCCTGTTCCTCGCGGTCGATCTTGCCGAAGCGGTTGGTGATCTCCCGGGTGGCGAAGATGTTCTCGGCGACGCTCATATTGCCGAACAGGTTCAACTCCTGGAACACCATGCCGATGCCGCGGTTCACCGCATCGCCGGACGACGAAAAGGAAACCTCTTCGCCCTCCAGCAGAATGCGGCCGGCTGTCGGTCGTTCGACACCGGCGATGATCTTCATCAGCGTCGATTTGCCGGCGCCGTTTTCGCCGACCAGCACGTTAACCGCGCCCTTGCGCACCTCGAAATTGGCGCGCTTGACCGCAACGGTGCCGGAATAGACCTTGGAGACGTCCTCCAGCTTCAGGATGATGTCGCGCTCTGCGGCGCTCATGGCTTCGGCCCGATCTCTGCCTCCGCTGGCGTCACCAGCGGCAGGTCCTGGCCGCTGCCCAGCGTATAGGCGCCCAGCACCTTGGCGCTGCGGCCCTCCAGCGCCTCGCGCGGCAGCTTGGACAGCACCGTCTTGTCGGCGTAGCTGTTGAACGCCTTGCCGAACTGGGCGAAGTCGATCTGGTTGGTGAAATCGTTGAATTGGATGAAGTCCAGGCTGTCGCGCAGCGCGGTACCGCGCACCGCCGGTCCGATCTGCACCCGCGCATCGGCCTTGCCGTCGCCGTCGACATCGACATCGACCGTCGCCGCGCGCGACTGTGTGTTCGCCGCCACGATCCTGCCTTCCAGGCGAACCGCGAAAGTCCATGGCGAGTTCGCCTGCTTGTTCGGATTGCCGTATTTGGCGCCGGCAGCGGCCGCATCGGTTGTCGCCAGGGTGTGAACCTGCGCAAACGGCCCGGCTTTCTCTTGGAGATAAGGCACGACCTTTGCCGCCCAGATCTCCTCGACTATCTTGTCGGGATTGAAGGCGGGAGCGTTGCCGCCATCTCCCGATTTCGTCGGCAGGATCTTGCAGGCGGTCAGGCTGATGCCGACCATCACGGCAAGGATCGGCCAGTTCGGCTTGGTGTTCAGCATGGCGGCCTGTCGTTCAGCATCGTAGGCGGTCCACGGAAAATGGCGGCGAGGGGCGACTCTGGGTTCGCCCCTCGCT
>NZ_RZRQ01000210.1:0-1030 GCF_003997785.1 Mesorhizobium sp. M7D.F.Ca.US.004.01.2.1
GGTCGTTCGAGCGCAATCGAGCCATCCGGCTGCATGACGCGTTCCTTCGCTTCGCCTCGCTTGGGGGGCTGATTTCGCTCGGCGTCTCCAGCCTTTCGATCGCGCTGTTCGCCGGCATCGCCGGGGTGTGGCCGGCAAAGATCGGCGGTGTCGTGGTGGCGGCGGTGCTGAATTTCCTCGCCGCGCGCTGGTCGATCGAAGGCCGATTGCTGAAGTAGCGGCGGAAAACCGCCACACACTTTCCTGGAATGTCTCTATTCCGCGGGCTCTACATTGGTGTAGGCGGCTTCCTCGAGCTCGCGCTTCAGCCGCGCTTCCTCATGGGTTTTCGGCGTGACGAAGCGGCCAAGCAGGAGATAGGCGACCGGCGTCAGGAACAGCGTCGAGACGGTGGCCAGCCCCAATCCGCCAACGATGACCCAGCCAAGTGCGACGCGCGCCTCGGCACCGGCGCCGCTCGCCAGAACCAGTGGCAAGCCGCCGAGCACGGTGCAGATCATCGTCATCATTACCGGCCGCACGCGGATGATCGAGGCCTGCTCGATCGCTTCGCGCACGCCAAGCCCGCGATCGCGCAGCTGGTTGGCGAATTCGACGATGAGGATGCCGTTCTTGGCCATGACGCCGACCAGCAGCACCAGGCCGATCTGGCTGTAGGCGTTGAGACTGGTGCCGCTGAGGAGCAGCGCAAAGATTGCGCAGGCGAGGCCAAGCGGCACCGTCGCCATGATGATGACTGCGCTGACGAAGCTTTCGAACTGGGCGGCCAGCACCAATAGAATGATGACCAGCGCGAAGCCGAAGATGGTGATCATGGCGCTGTTGGTCTCGCCCAGCGTCGCTGCCTCGGCCAATGGCAGGATGCGGCTGCCCGCAGGCAGCAGCGGTGTGGCGATTTCTTCGGCACGGGTCAGCGCATCGCCGAGCGCGAAGTCGCCGTTGAGGTTGGATGTGATGGCCACCGACGGTTGTTGCTGTTCGCGCGACAGCGATGGCGGCACGGCACGTTCGGTCAGCGTGGCGATGGTCG
>NZ_RZRQ01000210.1:1040-10752 GCF_003997785.1 Mesorhizobium sp. M7D.F.Ca.US.004.01.2.1
GACATCGGCACGAAGCGGCCATCGGCCGTTTTCAAGAAGATGTTTTCCAGATCGGTCGGGTCGTTGATCGGATTGGTGGTCGAGACAAGCTTCACGCCATAGCTGCGGTCGGCGATGTAGACGTCGACGACGTCGTTGCCGTCGAGCATGGCCTGCAAGGTGTTGGCCAGCCCGGTGATGTCGATGCCGAGGTCGGAGGCGCGCTCGCGGTCGATGGCCACCGCCAGCTGCGGCTGCGTCGGGTCGATGGACAGGCGCGGGGTCTGGAAGCGCGGGTCCTTCTGCATCTCGGCGATGATCTTCACCGCCGCGTCGCCGAGCGCCTTGCGGTCGTTGCCGACCAGCGCGAACTGCAGGCCGTTGCCGGCACCGCGGATACCGAGGCTGTTGGGCTGCACCGGGAAGATGCGCACGCTCGGCACCTGCCTGGTCAGCCGGCTGATCTCGGCCATGATCTCCTGCTGGCTGCGGCTGCGCTCGTTCCACGGCGCCAGCGTCATCACCATGAAGCCGGAGTTGTAGGAACCGTTCTGGCCGGCGTTCTCGAAGGTGCTGCGGATTTCGCCGGAATCGCGCATCGGCTGGATCAGCTTCTCGATCTTCTGCATCTGCTGGGTGGTGTAGTCGAGGCTGACGCCTTGCGGGGCGCTGATGCGCAACAGCACGGCGGCGCGGTCCTCGGTCGGCGTCAGTTCCTGGCGGATGGTGCCGAACAGCGTGAAGGCGGTGCCGGCAAACAGCACCGCGACTAGGAGCACGATCCATGGTGCATCGAGGCAGGCGTGCAGGCCGCGCTTGTAGGCCGTATTGAGCACGCCGCCGATGCGGGCGCCGATGCCGTGACCGCCTTCGTGGTGGAGCGACGCGCTGGTCAGCATGCGCGAAGCGAGCATCGGGCAAAGTGTGAGCGCTACCACGCAGGACAAAAGCACCGACATGGCAAGCACGAAGCCGAACTCGCGGAACAGGCCACCGGTCTGGCCGGGCAGGAAGGAGATCGGCACGAAGACGGCGACGAGCGTCAAGGTGGTGGCAATGACGGCGAAAAACACTTCCTGCGCGCCAAGCACGGCGGCGGCGCGAGGCCCCATGCCTTGGTTGCGTCGTCGCACGATGTTTTCGAGCACGACGATGGCGTCGTCGACGACCAGTCCTGTCGCTAGCACCAGAGCAAGCAGCGTCAGGATGTTGACCGAGAAGCCGGCCAGATAGATGGCGGCGATGGTGCCGATCATGGCGACCGGCATCGACAGGCCGGGGATCAGCGTTGCGCGCCAGTCGAGCAGAAACACATAGATGACGATCAGCACCATGGTCACGGACAGGCCAAGCGCGATCTCGACCTCGTGCACCGCGCCCTTGACGAAGACCGCGTCGTCGCTGGTGATCTTGATCGACATGCCCTTGGGCAGGTTCTCCTGCAACTTGGCGACGGCCGCCTGGACGCCAGTGGAGATGTCCAGCGTGTTCGATTCCGCCTGGCGGATGATGCCGATGCCAATACCGGTCTTGCCGTCCGAACGCAGCGTGGTCTGGCCGACATCGGGGCCGAGCGTGACGGTGGCGACGTCGCGGATGCGCGTTGTACCGCCGACGATGATGTTTTCGAACTCTTCCGGCGTGGTCACGTCGGCGGTCGTGCGAACGATCAGATCCTGATTGGTCGTGGTGATCGAACCGGCCGGTGAATCGAAGGCAACAGAGGCAAGCGCCGCCCTGAGATCGGCAACCGTAAAACCAAGGCTGGCCAGCTTGTTCTGGTCGACATCGATGCGGAAGATCTTGTCGCGGTCGCCATAGACCTGGACGTCGGCAACGCCAGGCACGGCGGCCAGCTCGTCCTCGATCTGGTCCTGTACCACCACGGTCATGTCCTGGATCGACATGTTGTCGGCGGTCACTGCCAGTCGCATCACTGCGTCGGAATTGGCATCGGCCTTGACGATGCGCGGCGGATCGGCGGTGTCCGGCATCTGGTTGGCGACGCGGCCGACGGCATCACGCACGTCCGAGGCGGCGACATTGAGGTCGACACCATCGTTGAACTCGATGGTAACTCGGCTCGAGCCGAATGAAGAAGAAGACGAAATCGACTTGACGCCGGAGACCCGGGCGACGGCGCCCTCGATCGTGTCGGTCAGTTCGCGGTCGACGGTTTCGGCAGCCGCTCCTTCGAAGGCGGTGGAAACAGTGACGACCGCACGATCGACGTCAGGCAGTTCGCGGATTTCGACGCCGTAGAAGGCGGCGAGGCCGGCAACGGCAATGAGGGTGTTCAGCACGAAGGCCATCACCGGCCTGCGGATGAACAGCGCGGTGAAGCCGATATCGCTGGCGGCGTTGATGGTTCCGGTCATGAGCCTTTGGCCGCGCCCGCGGCGCTCTGCTCTTCGCCTGCGAGGCGGACCGCGCCGCCCTCGCTGACGCTCTGGGTGCCTTCGGTGACCACCATGTCGCCGCTGTCGATCTCGGCGTCGATCAGCACCGTCTCGGTGTTGCGCTGGATGATGCGCACCGGGACTCGCCTCGCCTTGCCATTCTCGATCTGCCAGACATAAGCGCCGTCCGAACCCCACAGGATCGCCAGCGGGCTGACGGCCGGATAGGTTTGTCCCGGGAATTTCATCGTGATGCCGAACGACATGCCGGCACGCAGCGAATCGGCCGGATTGGCGATCTTGGCCTTGACCAGAAGGGTGCGGCTCTTTTCATCGATGTGGTTGTCGATGGCCGAAACCGTGCCGGTATAGGCATTGCTGGGGTTGGCGATCGGCGTCGCCGTCAATTGCGCGCCGACCTTGACGGCGGCGGCGAAACGCTCCGGCACGAGGAAATCGACCAGAATGCTAGAGCGATCGTCAAGCGTGGCGATCGCCGACTGGTTGGTGACATAGTTGCCGGCGGAGATCGGCAGGATGCCGACGGTGCCGGCGATCGGCGCCAGAATTGACCGGCGCTGTAGTGCAAGTTCGGCATCCTGAAGCGCCAGCTTGGCGCCCGCCAACACCACTTCGGCGTCGGCAACCGCGACCGGTGTCGCGGCGTTGGAGGCACGCAGCGACTTGACGCGGTCGAGCTTGGATTGCGCATCCTGCAAGGCGAGCTTGGCCCGATCCTGAGAGATCACTTCGGTCTCGGAATCAAGCGTCGCGAGGATCTGTCCCTCGTCGACATGGCTGCCGGATTCGACCAGCAGTTCGGCGAGGCGGCCGGAACTGTAGGGATTGACGGTCACCGAGGCATTGGCACGGCCGGTGCCGATCGCCTGCAGGCGGTCGTTGATAACAGCCGAAGTGGCCGCCAGGGCGACCACGTTCACCCGCTGGTTGCCGCCATTGCGGCCGTTTGCCTGCTTGGCATTGGCGGCGCCGGTCTCAGCCGGGGGCGCTGCCGCATAAACCCAGTCTATTCCCCAGTGTACCAGCACATCCGGCGCGCCTGGATAAAAGCGCAGCCAGGCGGCTGCCGCCACAACCAGCACCACCAGCGCGACAAGTATCTGTTTCCAGGCGGCCATCGGCACTCCGGTTGGTAAAACAATCCTTCCGTCTACCGGTTTCCCGAAAAGAAGCAGACGCAGCGAGGCTATTATAAGGCAAGAAGCCACCCCGATATCGCGTCCTTATGACAACTCTCCAGTAACTGCGCACATTAAATATACGTAACGTTTGAAGCCTAACGCAGACTTTCCATCTCGCGGATGCGTTTGGCGCCCTCTGCTTCCAGCTGGCGAGTAACGGCGCCGATCAGCGTTTCCGCAACGACGAACAGGGCGGCCGAAGAGTCCCATGCCGACGGCACCGCGGTTCGTCCGGCGATGACATGGCGAGCGAAACGCGCGATCGGCGACAGCCACTGGTCGGTGAACAGCACGATCTGAACGCCGCGCTGATGCGCCTTCTCGGCGAAGCGGACGAGGCTGTCCTGGTAGCGCCTGATGTCGAAGATCACCAGCACATCGCGCTTGCCCATGTCGATCAGCCGGTCGCGCCACATGCTTTCCTGGCCGGCGAGGTGAAAGACATCAGGCTGAATGATGGCGAGGTGGGCGGCCATGTAACGCGCCAGCGGATCGGTGAAGCGGCCGCCGATCAGGAAGGTCTTGCCGCGCCGGTCGGCGAGCCGGGCGGCGATGTCGGCAAGCTGCTTATCGGACAGGTGCCTGAACGTCTCGCGCATATTGTCGAGCGTTGCTTCCAGCATCGGCGACACCGTGCCGCCGCCGGGCGAGGGCGGATTGAGCGTCCTTGTCGCCGGCGATTGCAGTTGCGCCGCCAGTTCGTCCTGCAGGCTCGACTGGAATTCCGGATAGTTCTGGAAGCCCAGCCGGGCAACGAAACGCAGGATCGTCGGCGAGGAAACGCCGGACGCGGCCGAGAATTCGGCCACCGTCTTCAGGCCGATCATTGGATAGGAAGCGATCAGCGTCTGGGCCGCGCGCCGTTCGCTGGCCGGCATCGTGCCGATGCGGTCGGCGATCAGTTCGGCAATGTTGGAAATCATCTTTTCCCCACCCCTGGCTCGGTCGATGGTCTTTTCCGAAATCGCATTTGACAAAGCCGGACAAACTGTATGAAATCATCCACAGGGACGCAATGAGGCAAAATACGTAACATAAGATACAGCGCTCCCCGGGGACGGCAGACTATGGAGAAAGCACGGCCCGCCAGCCTTGCATCGTCTGATACCGTGAGGGTGACGAACCCCGGCGGGTCAAGCCCTTTCATGCTGACCTGCGATCACGCCTCGAACTTCCTGCCCGCCGAATTCGGTACGCTCGGCCTTGCCGCCGAGGATCTGTCCCGTCACATCGCCTGGGATCCAGGCGCGCTGCCGGTTGCCCGCCGCATGGCGCAGGCGCTCGACGCGACGCTGGTCGAGACCTGCGTTTCGCGGCTGGTGATCGACTGCAACCGTCCGCTCGATGCGCCTGACCTCATATTGAGTGTCAGCGTCAGTGAGAGAACCGTTGTCCCGGCGAACCAGGGACTCTCTGTCGACGAGCGGGAGGCGCGTATCGCGCTTGCATGGCGCCCGTTCCATGACACGATCGAGAAGACCATCGAGGATCGGTTGGCGGCGGGGCTGGAGACACGACTGGTCTCGATTCACTCCTTCACCCCGGTCTTCAAGGGGAAGAACCGGCCCTGGCACATCGGCATCATCCATGACGAGGATCGCCGGTTGGCGGCACCGCTGATATCGGCGCTGAAGCGGCTTGCCGGTGTCACCGTAGGCGTCAACGAGCCCTATTCGCCGGCCGACCGCGTCTATTTCACGCTGGAACGCCATGCGCGCTCGCGCGGGCTGCCCTGCGCGATGATCGAAATCCGCAACGACGAAATCGCCGGCGAGACCGGGCAGCGGAAATGGGCGGATCTGCTCACGGGCGTTTTTTCGAATCTGGAGCCAGAGGAGGCCAAGGGCTCTCGATCAAGCGCAGTCGGAAAGTCAGTTCAATCGGCCAGCTAAGAACCAACAGGGGAATTCTGACATGACAACACCTGATCACTCTGACAAGTCGGAGGACACAAAAATCCTTCACAGTATGGGCTACGCCCAGGAATTGGCTCGCCGCATGAGCGGCTTCTCGAACTTTGCCATTTCCTTCTCGATCATCTGCATTCTGGCGGGCGGCATTACGTCTTTCCCGCTGGCCATGGCCACCGGCAGCGGTTTCGAGGCGACTGTCGGCTGGGTCATCGGGGGCGTCTTCGCCCTTGTCGTCGCCGCTTCGCTCGGCCAGATCGGCTCGGCCTATCCGACCGCCGGCGGCCTCTACCACTGGTCGTCGATTCTGGGCGGACGCGGCTGGGGCTGGGCCACGGCCTGGATCAACTTGCTCGGCCTGATCTTCGTCGTTGCCTCGGTGAATGTAGGCGTCTACCTGCTGTTTCAAGGGCTCGTCGCGGGTCCGATCTTCGGCTGGGACACATCGGCTTGGGGCTTCTGGCAGCAGACGGCGGCAGTCGTCTTGATTACCATCACCCAAGGCCTCTTTAATCATCTCGGCATCAAGACGACGACGATGTTGACCGACTTTTCCGGCTACCTCATCCTCGTTGTTGCGGTCGTCCTGACGCTGACCTTCCTGATCTGGGGGGCGCATGGCTTCGATCTTGCGCGGTTGACGACTTTCGTCAACACGACCGGCGATCTCGGTGGTGGCTATGTTCCGACGGCTCGCACCGCACTCGTGGCCTTCCTGATCGGCCTTCTCTATCCGCTTTACACGATCACCGGCTTCGACGCCTCGGCGCATACCGCCGAGGAAACGCACAATGCCCGCGTTGCGGTGCCCAGAGGCATGATCCACGCGGTCCTGTGGTCTCTCGTCTTCGGTTTCATCATGGCGGTCTCCTTCGTCCTCGCCAGCCCCGATCTCGTGGCGACCGCCAAGGACGGCGGCAATGCCTGGTTCAACCTGTTCAACAATCTGCCAGCGCCAACCTGGCTCAAGGCTCTGCTCGGCATCGCCATCGTGCTGTCGAACTATCTTTGCGCGCTGGCCGGCCTCACTTCGACCTCGCGCATGATCTTTGCCTTTTCGCGTGACGGAGGTCTGCCGGGGTCGTCTTTGTGGAAGCAGGTTTCGCCGACCTGGCGCACGCCCGTCCCGGCTATCTGGCTCGGTGTTGTGCTGTCGATCGCCGCCACGCTCTATTCGCCGGCTTTTGCGGCGCTCGCTGCTGGTTGCGCTCTCTTCCTCTATGTCTCCTACGCCATGCCGATCGCAGCCGGACTTCTGGCGGAAGGAAAGAGCTGGACCGAATTCGGACCGTTCCGGCTCGGCATCTGGTCAAAGCCGTTCGCCGTCATCACCGTGCTTGGTGTTCTGGTGTTGATGTATGCCGGCATCCAACCGCCCTTCGACATCCTGATCAACTATGCGATCGGATTGATCGTTCTGCTCGTCGTTTTGTGGTTCGCCGTTGAAAACCGCCGCTTCCAGGGGCCGCCTATTGGCGATGCGGCAATCGCCAAGCGCAGGGCGACCATCGCAGCGGCCGAAAAGGCCGTTGGCGAATCCGCCTAAACAGCCGATCAAACCGTGGCGGGTCCGCTCGCCACGGTTTTTTATTTCCGTTCAATATGACAAGCCCCAAACGACAAGCGCTGGAGTGCCAAAGGAATGGCCGGAAATTTCTCGTTCGATCAATTGAAGAAAGCGGTTTCCAGCGGCGAGATCGACACGGTGCTCGCTTGCATCGTCGACCTGCAGGGTCGGCTCGCCGGAAAGCGTTTCCTGGCGCAGTATTTCGTCGATTCCGCGCATGACGAGACGCATGGCTGCAACTATCTGCTGGCCGCCGACATCGATATGGAACCGGTGCCCGGCTACAAGGCGGCGAGCTGGTCGAAAGGTTATGGCGACTTCGTCATGAAGCCTGATCTCGCCACGCTGCGGCGCATTCCCTGGCTGGAAAAGACCGCACTCGTGATCTGCGACGTGCTCGACCACCACACCCATGACGACCTGCCGCATTCACCGCGAGCCATCCTCAAGAAGCAGGTCAAGCGGCTGACGGAGCGCGGCTATATCGGCTATTTCGCTTCCGAGCTTGAATTCTATCTGTTCAACGAGACCTACGATTCCGCCCGCAAGAAGCACTGGCAGGGTCTCGATACCGCATCGCCCTATATCGGCGACTACCAGATCGGCATCACCACCAAGGAAGAGGGCGTCATGCGCCGGCTTCGCAACGAGATGGAAGCGGCCGGCATTCCGATCGAGAATTCCAAGGGCGAGTGGGGTCCGGGCCAGGAAGAGATCAATGTGCGCTATGCCGAGGCGCTCGACATGGCCGATCGCCACGTCATCCTGAAGAACGGCGCCAAGGAGATTGCCGAGTCCGAGGGCAAGGCGATCTCGTTCATGTCCAAGTACAATTACGGGCTCGCCGGCAATTCCAGCCACATCCACAATTCGCTGTGGAGCGCCGACGGCAAGACGCCGCTGTTCTTCGACAAGAAGGCCGACTGGACGCTGTCGACGCTCGGCCAGCAATGGGCCGCCGGCCAGCTCAAATACGCCAAGGAGTTCACCTGGTTCCTGGCGCCCTACATCAACTCCTACAAGCGCTTTCAGGCCGGCACCTTCGCGCCGACCAAGATCATGTGGAGCGAGGACAACCGCACCGCCGGCTTCCGCCTGTGCGGCGAGGGCACCAAGGGCATCCGCATGGAATGCCGCATCGGCGGTGCCGACTTGAACCCGTATCTCGCCTTCGCGGCGCTGATCGCCGCCGGCCTTGCCGGCATCGACGAGAAGCTGGAATTGCAGAAGCCGTTTGTCGGCGATGCCTATCAGGCATCTCGTTTGCCGGAGATCCCGAAGACGCTGCGCGATGCCACCGAGACGCTGGCGAAGTCCAAGATGCTCAAGCAGGCGCTCGGCGAGGATGTGCTCGAACACTATGTCCACACCGCAAAATGGGAGCAGTTCGAATACGACCGCCGCATTACGGATTGGGAACTGCATAGAGGGTTCGAGCGGTACTAGGTATCGACCGTTCGTCGGCGCCGCTCCCTCACCCTTACCCTCTCCCCGTGAAGAATGGGGAGAGGGTGTCGGCAGGCGGATGAGGGGCAGCGCCAGGCCATACGATTTTTGTTGTAGAATACGAGGACTTACAAAATGACCGAGACGGTCAAACTCATTACCCCCATCGATGGCTCGATCTATGCCGAGCGGCCGATCGCAACAGATCAGGCGGTCAATGCCGCGGTCGAGCGTGCCAAGGCGGCGCAAGAGAAATGGGCGCTGACGCCGATCGTCGAGCGCGGCAAGTACATGCTCGCGATGCTGGAAGCGCTGGTCGCGATGACCGACGAGATCGTGCCGGAAATCGCCTGGCAGATGGGGCGGCCCGTGCGCTATGGCGGCGAATTCGGCGGCGTCAAGGAACGCACCAACTACATGGTCGAGATCGCCGAGCAGGCGCTCAAGTCGGTGCCGGCCTCCAACCCGAAGGACGGCTTCCGCCGCTATGTGAAGAAGGATCCGCTCGGCGTGGTCATGGTGATCGCGCCGTGGAACTATCCCTATCTCACCGCCGTCAACACCATCGTGCCGGCGCTGATGGCCGGTAATACCGTCATCCTCAAGCATGCGGCGCAGACGCTGCTGGTCGGCGAGCGCTTCCAACAGGCTTTCGACAGAGTGGGTCTGCCCAAGGGCGTGTTCCAGAATGTCGTGCTGAACCACGCTCAGACCGAGAAGCTGCTCGGCTCAGGCAAGATCGACCATGTCAATTTCACCGGCTCGGTCGGCGGCGGCCGCGCCATCGAAAGGGCAGCAGCGGGTACCTTCATGACGCTCGGGCTCGAACTTGGCGGCAAGGATCCGGCCTATGTGCTGCCGGACGCCAAGATGGATCATGCCGTTGCCAATCTGGTCGACGGCGCCTTCTATAATTCCGGCCAGTGCTGCTGCGGCATCGAACGCGTCTATGTGCACGAAAAGGTCTATGACGAATTCGTCGAGGGCTTCATCGCCGAGACGAAGAACTATGTCGTCGGCAATCCGCTCGACCAGGCGACGACGATGGGGCCGATGGCGCAGGCGCGCTTCGCCGACCTGATCCGCGAACAGAAGGCCGAGGCACTGCGCAAGGGCGCGGTGGCGCACATCAACATGAAGGTGGCTAACGACAAGGCCGGCTCGCCCTATCTGGCGCCGGAAGTGCTGACCAATGTCGACCATCAGATG
>NZ_RZRQ01000211.1:0-10711 GCF_003997785.1 Mesorhizobium sp. M7D.F.Ca.US.004.01.2.1
ATCACCAACAATGCGCAATCGGGCTTGGGCGCATGGTCGGAAGAGGACCTGGTCAAATACCTCAAGACCGGCGTCAACGCGCATTCGATTGCCTCAGGTCCGATGGCGGAAGCCATCGAAAATTCCACGTCGAAAATGATCGATCCGGATCTGAAGGCGGTAGCCGTCTATCTCAAGAGCTTGGGCTCGGACGCCGGCAACACCCAACCGGCAAAGCCTGACGAGACACGGATGGCCACGGGCGAGGCAGTCTACCGTGACAATTGTTCGGCCTGTCATGGTGGGGATGGCGCCGGGGCGGGCGTGCTTTTCCCTTCCCTTGCCGGCAACTCGATCGTCGCCCAGGGCAGTTCCGAAACGCTGGCCAGGCTCGTCCTCGCCGGAAGCCAGGCCGTGCACACGGCGGACGCGCCAACGACGCCTGCCATGCCCTCCCTGGCCTGGCGCCTGAAAGACCAGGAAATCGCCGACGTCTTGACCTATGTGCGCGCCAGTTGGGGCAACGCGGCTGCGGCGGTCTCATCCGACGATGTGGCTGCCGTACGCAAGGGACTGACCCAGTAGACCCGTATTCTAGCTCTCTGCTGCAACAGCGAGCGCCAGACGGCTCATGTCGGTGAAAAGCGCCTGGCGTTCGGAATAATCGGTCAGTTCACCGGTCTCGATGTTGTCGACCACGACGCACATCGACAGCGCGCGAGCCCCGAAATGCGCGGCGATGCGATAGAGTGCGCTGGTTTCCATATCGACGCCCAGAGCTCCGGCCGCCTGCGCATCGGCAAAACGGCCGCGTCCTTCAGGGTGATAGAAGATGTCGCTGCAAACCGTCAGGCCGGCACAATGGTCGATGCCAAGTTCGGCTGCCTTGGCCAGCGCACAGGCGAGAAGCGCCGGATCCGCACCGGCGGGTCCATAAAGGCCGAAAACCTGACCGCTCTGGGCGCTCTCCGCCTGTGCCGATTGCGAGATGACAAGGCTGCGCAGTTTTGCCTTGGCGGTCAGGCTGCCGCAGGTGCCGGTGCGGATCAACGTTCGCGCACCAAAATGCTCCAGCAATTCATGCGCATAGATCAGAAACGATGAAACGCCGATGCCCGTCGCCTGAATGCTGACAGGTTTGCCGCCAAACAGCCCAGTAAAGCCAAGCGCGCCGCGTCGGCGATTGATGCAGCGCGGCGCTTCCAGGAAAGTTTGCGCCATCCACTCGGCGCGCTGCGGATCACCCGGCAACAACACTGTGTCGGCGTAGTCGCTCTTGTCCGCTTCGTTGTGTGGCGTCACCAGCTGCTCCCCCGAGCCCGCCTGCCGTTTCACCCGCAATCATGGCGTTGTAGCGGCGCAGCGCAAGGAAAGAACTGAAGGAGGTTCTAGGACTCCAGCACATCCTTGACGATCGTCGCCAGTTGCTTGAGCGAGAACGGCTTTGGCAGGAAGCCGAAATGCGCGTCGGCCGGCAAGTTTCTGGCGAATGCGTCCTCGGCATAGCCGGACACGAAGACGAACTTGATGTCCGGCTGGCGCTTGCGCAACTCACCAAGCAGCGTCGGTCCGTCCATTTCCGGCATCACCACGTCGGAAACGACGATGTCGACCTTGCCGCCCAGCGCCTCGAACACTTCCAGCGCCTCCACGCCTGACGACGCCTCGTGCACGGTGTAGCCGCGCGAGGTCAGCGCCCGCATACCGCCCATGCGCACGGCATCCTCGTCTTCGACGAGCAGCACTGTGGCCGAGCCCGACAGATCCTTAGCCGCATCGGCGATCTTTGCCGGGGCCGCCGGCACATCGCTGGGCTCGCCTGCTTTTTTCGCTTCCGCAATATGACGCGGCAGGAAAATGCGGAAAGTCGAGCCTTTGCCGACTTCGGAATCGCAGAAGATGAAGCCGCCGGTCTGCTTGATGATGCCGTAGACCATCGACAGGCCAAGGCCGGTGCCCTTGCCGACCTCCTTGGTGGTGAAGAAGGGTTCGAAAATCTTCTTCAGCACATCGGGCGCGATACCGCTGCCGGTGTCCTCGACTTCGACCACGACATAGTCCGCCGGGGCGAGTTCACGATAGGAAAAGGCCTTGCACTCCTCGGCGGTCACGTTGCGGGTGCGCACGGTGAGATCGCCACCCGCCGGCATTGCGTCGCGCGCGTTGACCGCAAGGTTGACCACCACCTGCTCGAACTGCCCGATATCGACCTTGACCGGCCACAGGTCGCGGCCATGGTCGACCTTGAGCTTGATGTCATTGCCGACCAGGCGGGCCAGAAGCATCCTCAGATCGGCGAGCACGTCGGTCAGGTTGAGCACTTCCGGCCGCAAAGTCTGCTTGCGCGAGAAGGCGAGCAGCTGCCGCACCAGCGAAGCCGCCCGGTTGGCATTCTGCTTGATGTTCATGATGTCGGGGAAGGACGGGTCCGACGGACGGTGGTTGGTCAACAAAAGGTCGGACGCCATGATGATGGCGGTCAGCACATTGTTGAAATCGTGCGCGATGCCGCCGGCAAGCTGGCCGACCGCCTGCATCTTCTGGCTTTGCGCCATCTGCCCTTCGAGCGCCTTCTGCTCCGTCGTCTCGACGGCGTAGACGATGGCCGACTCCTCGGCGCCCTCGCCGCCGGTGCCGTCGGCGACCGCGTTGACGTAGAAACGGATGTGCCGCTCGTCGTTGCCGGGCAGAAGCGTGTCTATCGGCTCGATGTCGGCCTGCCGTTGTTGCGCTTTTTCAAAGGCAGTCGCAAAGGCCGGCCGGTCGCGTTCATGGATCACCGTGTCGAGCCGCACACGGCGATCGACGGCATCGCGATCGACGACGGATGAAAACAGCGACAGGAACGGCGCATTGGTGCGCAGGATGCGCCCGTTGTGGTCGACGCCGGCTATCGCCATCGGTGTAGAGTTGAAGAAGCGGGTGAAGCGCACTTCCGAGGCCCGCAAATCGGCCGAGGAGTCCTCGCCTTGCGTGCGGTTGAGCACGATCGTGCGCGTCGGCCCATTGAGGCCTTCGCGGCTGGCCGAAACACGATGCATGAACCGCACCGGCAGCGCCTCGCCCGTCATCGTCGTCAAGTCGAGATCGATCACCGCGTTGCGTGTCGTGCCGGGGTCAGCCTTGACCGAGCGGACCAGCGCCATGCCGTCGCCGGCCACGATCTCTGCCAGGGAGACGGCACCGGGCGTGAAGCTGGTGAGGTCGATGCCCAGCCATTCGGCAAGCGTGGCGTTGATGTAGGTGACGCGGCCCTCCTGGTCGGCCGAAAAGAAGCCGGCCGGCGCGTGGTCGAGGTGATCGATCGCCTTCTGCAAATCGAGGAAGAAACGCTCCTGCTCGGCCCGCTCCTGCGAGATGTCGGCTAGTTGCCAGGCCAGCATCGGCAGCCGCTGGCCCGGAACGCTGAAGGTGCGCGCCCGCGCCCTGTACCAGCGGGCGCCTGGCTCGGCGCCGGGCCGAATGGATTGCGCGAGCCGAAATTCACCGTCGCCCGGCTGGGCGTCGCGCAGGCCCGACGCCAGGCGATAGATCGTCACCGAGGCTTCAGGGACATCCGAGAGCAACCCCTCGACCGTCTTCAGGTCGGCCGCCGACGACGCTCCGGTCATGTCGGCATAGGCGCGGTTGGCGTAAACGACACGGCCTTTGGTGTCGGTGACGAGAAGCCCCTGCGACATCGAATCGACGAAGGATTTCGACAGTTCGTCGCCCGTCGAACGTGGCGTGACCTGCACGAAGCCGATCGCTGTGGCAAACAGGAAGCCAACGCCGATCATCGCCAGCACGCCGAGCATGCCGAGCAGAAAAGGATCCCCGAGGCGCTCGCGGAACAGACCGAAAACGATCGCCGCCCCCGTCAGAACGACGATGAAAATGATAAGCCGGGTGACCGCGCCCGGTCGCGTATTCTGGTCGACGATCGGTACCGGATAGAAATCGCCGCGCGCTTCCTTGGCCATATGCCCCCTGCTCGTGAATTCCGGTGTTCCGACACCCGCCCGTACCGGGTTGAATCACATTCTCCTAGTCCGGAAAAGGCCTGGGCGGCAAATGTCAGATAAAAATGATGGTCTTGCGGCCTTCGGAGTTTTCTAGCTGTTCACCAGCGTGAAAGGCAACTTGCGGTGGCCCGCCGCAACGGTCTAGTGTCGCATCACTTCCAAGGGCAATCAGGGGTAACCAATGCAATGGCTGGATAGCGTGGCGGGCCCTGGTTATGCCGCAGCACTGTTGTGGACGTTTGCAGCACTTGTCCTGCTGGTCATCGTTCTCGTCATCATCAAGCTGGTGCGCAATCTGACGTTCGGAACCTTTGTTGCCGGCGGCCGCAACCGCAAGACGCGGCTGGCCGTCATGGATGCCACCGCCGTCGACAGCCATCGCCGGCTGGTGCTGGTGCGCCGCGATGACATCGAGCACCTGCTTTTGATCGGCGGCCCGACCGACGTCGTCGTCGAGCGCGATATCCGTCTTTCGGCACTACGCCGTCCGGCATTGACCGGAGACGGCGGCTTGCAGCCGGTCCCGGCCACTGCGGCCCCGGCAGCAGCAAGGCCGCGTCCGCCGCAACCCGCTCCACCGCCTGCAAGACAGGCACCCGCATCGCAGCCGGTGAACACCGCGCCACCCGCCCGCCCGCGCCAAATAGCGCCGGCACCTGCACCCGCGCCAAAGCCGGCGGTGCAAAGCTACCAGCCGACCAATATCACGCCGCTGCCCGCCTATGGCTCGGCCAATGCCAATGTCGTCCGGCACGCGCCACCGCCTCCACCTGTGCAGGACAGCATCGACGACACGCTGATGAGGGAACTCGAAGTGTCGCTCGACCAGCCCCGTTCGGGCGGCCCGGTGGGCAAACCGGTGGCGAAGGCGCCGCAGTCGCTCGACGATGAAATGACCAAGCTTCTCGGCGAACTTTCCAGCCAGAAGCGATAAGCGGCCGCTGAGGCGCTACTCAACGCGAAAATCGTAGCCGGTTCGGCTGCCGAACCACCTTTTGGAAGGCCCATGCGTCGAGGGCTTGCGGATTCGTGCGCCCTGAACGGTAAATGCCCGCCAAAAATGGCCGGGGAAAACCGGCCATTCAAATCAACGTCGCTCATGGACGGCTGGTCGTACGCTGCCGGCCCTGGTCTTTAGTCGTCGCGGTAGACTTTTTCGCGGCGCTCATGCCGCTCCTGCGCCTCGATCGACAACGTCGCGATCGGACGCGCATCGAGCCGCTTCAGCGCGATGGGCTCGCCGGTTTCCTCGCAATAGCCGTAGGTGCCTTCGTCGATGCGCTGCAGAGCGGAATCGATCTTTGCAATGAGCTTTCGCTGACGATCGCGGGCCCTGAGTTCGATGGCGCGATCGGTTTCCGAAGAGGCGCGATCAGCCAGATCGGGGTGGTTGGCGTTTTCTTGCTGCAGGATTTCCAGTGTTTCGCGCGCTTCGCGCAGTATGTCATTCTTCCAGGTGACGAGCTTTGAGCGGAAGTAGGATTTCTGCCGCTCGTTCATGAACGGCTCGTCTTCGGAGGGTACGTAATCGGCGGTAACGATGTCGTTCATTCGACTCACCCAAACTGCCCCAAATTTCGCGCCTATATATTCGTCGCCCGACGCCTGCACAAGCGCAATCGGCCGCTGTCTCACGCAATTGTTAATGTGCACCGGCGCGCGCCTTTGCAGCAGCATACGGTCGCTTTGGTACCAAACTACGCTGCGACACTTTCGATCCGACGAAACATGCTTTCCGAAGATCGACCGTGATCTTCGGGCCGATGCACAGGCGCCTTTTGCGGCGCCGCAGCATGGTGATTCGCTGTGTTCGAAGAACACGGGCCATTGTGCGCGACGCCGTTCTCGTGGCTAATCCTGGAAGGCTTCGGCATTCGGAGGTTGGGTGAGCAGGCTTTATCTGTTGCGACATGCCAAGGCTGGCTGGGCGCTGCCCGGCGTACGCGATTTCGATCGCCCGCTCGATGCATCCGGCCGCGCCGATGCCGAAAGGATGGGCGCCGCCATGCGCTCCCGCTGCTATGTTCCGGACCTGACGCTGTGCTCCAATGCCAAACGCGCCAAGGAGACGCTGGAAGGCCTGGCCGGCCAGACCGACACCGGTCGGGTCCTGTTCTTCGACACGCTCTACAGCGCGGACGCGGCCGGTTACCTCCACCTTATCAGGGACAATGGCGGGGCGGGTTCATTGCTGGTCATCGGCCACAACCCGATGACGGAAGATCTCGCTATGGCAGTTTCGGGCGACGGCGACGAGACGGCGCGGGCCACGCTCAACCACGGGTTCCCGACCTCGGGCCTGGCGGTCGTCCGCTTCGACGATGACCTCGCAAAAGCCGCCCAGGGCACCGGCTATCTCGAAGCGTTCCTGACGCCGACCGATCTCTGAAGCCATTTCAAAGCCCTGATACAGAGCCTATATCGGACGGACCGAAGTCCGAGAGAGCATATTTTGGCATCATCGCTGACCACCTTCACCGACGAGGCGAGGATTGCCCTCGACACACTATCGGGCCGCGCCACCGGGCTTTTTTCCCCATCGCTGCGCCTCGGCGTGACCGGATTGTCCCGCGCCGGCAAGACGGTGTTCATATCGGCCCTTGTCCATAATTTGATCCATGGCGGGCGCCTGCCGCTGTTCGAGGCGCAGAAATCGGGGCGTATCGCCCGCGCCTTCCTCGAGCAGCAGCCGGACGACGCCGTGCCGCGCTTCCAGTACGAGGATCACATCGCCGCCCTGGTCAACGACCGTGCCTGGCCCGATTCGACGCGCGCCATTTCGGAACTGCGGCTGACCATCGAATATGAATCGGCCTCCGGCTGGAGCCGCATGTTTTCCTCAGGCAGACTGTCGGTCGATATCGTCGATTATCCCGGCGAATGGCTGCTCGATCTGCCGCTGCTCGGCAAATCCTTCGCCGACTTTTCGCATGAAGCCTTCGAAATGGCCGTTCTGCCGGTGCGCGAGGACCTGTCGCAGGCCTGGCGGGCGCTGTCGGCGGAGATCGACCCGAACGCCGACGCAGACGAGATGACGGCGCGCCGCCTGGCGGAGAGCTTCGCCGCCTATCTGAAAGCGTGCAAGCTCGACGAGCGGGCGCTTTCGACCTTGCCGCCCGGCCGCTTCCTGATGCCGGGCGATCTCGAAGGCTCGCCGGCACTGACCTTCGCGCCCCTGGTTGGGATTGGCGACAAGCGTCCGCGCCCAGGGTCGCTGCACGCCATGATGGACAGGCGCTACGAGGCCTACAAGACGCATGTCGTCAAACCCTTCTTCCGCGAACACATCACCCGCCTCGATCGCCAGATTGTGCTGATCGACGCCATGCAGGCGCTGAACGCCGGCCCCGGCGCCATGGCCGACCTGGAGCGCGCGGTGACCGAGATCCTCAGCTGTTTCCGTCCCGGCCGGGGCAGCTTCCTCACCGATCTGTTCTCGCGGCGCATCGACCGCATACTTGTTGCCGCGACCAAGGCCGACCATCTGCACCACGAAAGCCATGACCGCCTGCAGGCGATCGTGCGACGGCTTGCCGACCGCGCCGTGGCACGGGCGAACTTCACCGGCGCCGATGTCGATGTGGTCGCCATGGCGGCGGTGCGTGCGACACGCGAAGGCACCGTCAAGCAGGGCCGGGAGACGCTTCCCGTCATCATCGGGACGCCGATCGCCGGTGAGAAGATCAACGGCGAAACCTTTGACGGAAAGACAGAGACAGCCATATTTCCCGGTGACTTACCGGAGAACATTGACGCGGTTTTCGATATTTCGGGAGCCGACCACAAGCAGGACTCCGCGGACCCGGCAATCCGTTTCGTCCGTTTCCGTCCACCAAAGCTCGAACGCACGGCCGAAGGCGTTACGCTGTCGCTGCCGCATATCAGGCTCGACCGTGCCTTGCAGTTCCTGATCGGAGACCATCTGGCATGACCGCGCCCCGCAAGCCGGCGGCATTCCGCATCGAGCCGGAAGCCCCACCGAGACAAGAAGCGCCGGGGACGCGCCACGCCCAGGCCGGTACCCGTGCCCAGGCCGACACCCAGCGCAAACCCCGCGCGATGAAGACCGATGTCGCGACCGTCATACCGGCGGAAGTCGACGTCTTCGACGAACCTGACATCATCGCCGCCGAGCCGCCACCGGCCATCGCCCCCAGGAAACGCTCGCTGCTCGGCAGCATCTTCTTCGGCGCCTTTGGCGTGCTGGTTTCGCTGGCTGTCGGCCTGTGGACCGATCAGCTCGTACGCGACCTCTTTGCGCGCGCCGAATGGCTGGGCTGGCTGGCCGCGGGCATGGCCGCCATCGCCGTGCTGGCGCTTGTGGTGATCCTGATTCGCGAGTTCCTGGCGATCGCCCGGCTCGCCGAGATCGAAAAGCTGCAGAAGCGGGCGCTCGATGCGATCGCCCGTGACGATCCCAAGGCGGCACGATCGGTCGTCGACGAATTGTCAGCCTTTGTCGCGGCCAAACCCGAGACCGCGGCCGGCCGGCGCGCGCTGGCCGAACTGCGCGGCGAAATCATCGACGGCGGCAATCTGGTGCGCCTGGCCGAAGCCGAAATCCTTGGACCACTCGATGCCAGGGCAAAGGTGATGATTCTCGAGGCTGCCAAACGCGTCTCACTGGTGACGGCGGTCAGTCCGCGCGCACTTGTCGATGTCGCCTATGTCGTGTTCGAGGCCGGGCGGCTCATCCGCCGCTTGTCGGAACTCTATGGCGGACGGCCGGGAACGCTGGGTTTCTTCCGCCTGGCGCGCAGCGTGCTGGCGCATCTGGCGGTCACCGGCTCGATCGCGGTCGGCGACAGTTTCGTCCAGCAGATCGTCGGCCACGGCCTGGCGGCGCGCCTTTCAGCCAAGCTTGGCGAGGGCGTCGTCAACGGCATGATGACGGCGCGCATCGGCATCGCGGCGATGGAGACGGCGCGCCCCCTGCCCTTCAGCGCCGCGAAGCGTCCCGGACTGGGCGATTTCCTCTCGGCGCTGACATCGTTTGCAACCAGGAAAGATGGTGAAACAACCCCGTCCGGCAAGTGAGCCGGGCTGGAGCGTTTGGACCTTCGGAATTGTTACCGGACTGCCTTGCGGCGGCCCCGTAGTGACGAAGCATTAACCAATCTTGTTCATGGTCAGACGGGTTCCAAACAGCCTCTTTGTTGCCGGGTGTCGTCGATGAAAAGCGTAATACTATCCAGCGTCCTGCCCCTGGCAACCGTGATCACAGCTCTCGTCGGCATTGCCGGAGCGGCGTCCGCGGCGGAACCGGACAAGCAATTCTTCCAGTCGGCCGAGGGCAAATGGATCGGTCCCGGCGAAATCGTCGCCGGCAAGTACAAGGGCACCAAGTTCAACTGCAGCTTCACCGGCTCGACGCCGGACGGCAAGGTCGGCATGTCGCTCGACGGCGGCTGCCGGGTCGGCATGTTCACCCAGCCGATGTCGGCCAAGATCGAGCGCAAGGGCCGCGAGGGCTACAAGGGCAGCTTCATGGGTGGCGCGACCGGTTCCGGCCTCGATATCATCGGCGGCAACGTCGTCGATCCCCACAAGGTGGTCTTCACCATAAACCGCAACCAGTTGCGCGGCGTCATGCAGGCCCGCATCCCCGACGACAATTCGATGACGGTGACCATTGCAGTGCGCGTCGACGACCAGTTGGTGCCGGTGATCGGCATGAGCCTGAAGCGCGTCGACGCCGTCGAAGTCGGCTCCATCGCGCCGAACTGAACAATCCAAAGAAAAAGGCGGCGACCCAATGGTCGCCGCCTCGTTTGAACCGGTAGAATCAGGCGCTTAGCCCTTGATCTCGAATCAGGGCGTTAGCCCTTGATCGCGGCCGTCACTTCGTCATACGCCTTGCAGGCATCGGCCAACGTCGTGGCGCCCTGATACTTGGTTGTCACCGCCTGGACCTTGGCGGTCAGATCAGCCGCCTTGGACGGGTCCTTGGTGATCGCCTCCTGCAGCGCGGCAGCCATGTCCTGCGCTTTCTTGGTCGCGATCTCCGCCGTGCACTCAGGCGCCTTCGAGCAAGCCGAACCGGCAAGCACCGCCAGGCCGACGGCAACAAACAAAAACTTCTTCATGTCAGTCATCTCCTCAAAAAGGGCGCGACTTGATCGTCGATCACCCTCCAATGGCCGAAGCCGAGCGTCCTTAGCCTTCGATTGTGGCAAGATGCAACGTATTCCCGGTGTCAACTTGTGTATCGCGCCTGCAACATCGCCAGCGATCCGGATTCGGGCTGTTCGATGCCCGCCGAAGCCCCTATCTTCGCCCCTTGGTCACATAAGCCCGAAATCGGAATCGGTCCTCAAACGAGCGGAATGGCGGCATGGCGGTAGCGGCATCGAGCAGCGATCTGGTTCAGGTGGTGGCGCTGCTTGCGGCCGGCGTCGTCGCCGTTCCGATCTTCAAGCGCATGGGCCTCGGCTCGATCCTCGGCTACCTGGCCGCCGGGGTTGTCATCGGCCCGTTTGGCCTCGGCGTCTTTTCCGAATCGGAAGCCATTCTTCATGTCGCCGAACTCGGCGTGGTGATGTTCCTGTTCATCATCGGACTGGAGATGCAGCCGTCGCGGCTGTGGGGCCTGCGCCGCGAGATCTTCGGCCTCGGCGCGCTGCAGGTCGGGGTCTGCGCGCTGCTGCTGACCGGTGTTGGCATGGCGGGAGGGTTTCCGATCGCGCAATCCTTCGTCGCCGGCGCCGGCTTCGTGCTCACCTCGACCG
>NZ_RZRQ01000212.1:0-10627 GCF_003997785.1 Mesorhizobium sp. M7D.F.Ca.US.004.01.2.1
TTCCCTACCTGCGCGGCGTGCTCGGCTTCCTCGGCATGACCGATGTCGACGTCATCCGCATCGAAGGCGTCGGCATGGGCCCTGACGCGGTGACCGCAGCGCTCGCCAAGGCGACCGCCAAGGTCGATGCCGTGGTGGCAGCCAGCCGCGATGTTGCAGCAGCCGCATAAGGCGCCAAAGTTCATCCGCATCGAAAGGCAGGCGTTCGCGCCTGCCTTTTTTCGTTCTAGCCGATCAGATGTCTTAAAAGGCCCGCCGAAGCGACCCCGATCAGCACGGTCGGCAGCATGGAAAGCCGTGTGGCAGCAACAAAAGTGATGGCCAGAGCCAGAAGATCGGCCGGATTCCGCGACACGAAGGCCGGCGCGATCACCGAGATCAGCACGCAGCCGGGCGCCGCCTCCATCACCGCCGCGGCGCGGGCGCTGAGCGTGCGGTTGCGCAACACGACGTAGCCGCCGATCCGGGTCAGATAGGTAACGCCGGCCATCAGAACGATGGTGAGAAGGGTCGCAGCATTGATCATGCATCACCTGCCATCAGCCAGGCCGCGATGAGCCCCGATACAGCCCCTGCGGCGACATACCAGGCGCCCGGGACGAAGAGATAAAACAGCGCCGCGACGACGAGGCTGACCAGCCACGGCCGCGCCGCGGCCATGCTCGTCCACATGCCGCGCATCAGCACCAGGAAGACGGCCGGAAACGCCATGTCGAAACCGAAGGTCTCGACATGGCCGAGCATCGGGCCGAGCACGGCACCCAGCGTGGTGAACCCCACCCAGGTGAGATACATCGCCAGTGCCGCGCCCATATAATAACGCGGACTGAAGGCCGGCGGGATGCCTGCCGCTGCACGCTGCCTGGCATCGGCAAGCCCGAGCGCCCAGCTTTCGTCGCATAGGAAGAACAGCGCCGGAAACACCTTGCGCCTTGGCAGATCGCGCAGGAACGGCGCCAGTGCCGCTCCCATCAGCAAATGACGGCTGTTGACCAGGAAAGTGATGGCGACGATGAGCACGATGTGCGGCGGCGACGTCCACAACTGGATCGCCGCGAATTCCGAGCCGCCGGCGAAGTTCAGCCCTGTCATCATGGACAGTTCGACCGTGCTCAGCCCTTTCTGTGTGGCCTGGGCGCCGAGCACCAGCGCATAGGGGATGGTGCCGAACAGCACCGGCGCGCAGGACGTCACGCCACGGCGGAACTCGGATCCCAAGCCATCGCCCGCCGCCTCGACTGCCTGTGAAATGCTCATGGCTATCCATCGGCTAGCCTGGCGGCCGCCGCCTCTGGTTGCGTTTGGAATCTCGTGAATGTCGGCGGCAAACATACCGGCACCGGCTCAAAATTTGGTTGCGAAGATTGTTGTATTTCACCAAATTTTGGCATTGAGTGTCACAGATTGCCAAATAGATGGAATCCAAAGCCATGAAGCTGGATGAGATCGACAAGCGGATCCTGCGGGCACTGCAGCGCGACGGGCGCATGGCCAACAATGATCTGGCCAGTGAAGTCGGGCTGTCGCCCTCGCCTTGCCTGCGGCGCGTGAAGCTGCTGGAGGAGGCCGGAGTCATCGACCGCTACGTCGCCGTGCTTAACCCCGCCAGCATCGGCAAGGGCCTGACCTTCTTCACCCGCATCTGGCTGAAGACGCAGGATGAGGACACAATCGAACATTTCGCCACCGAAGTGGCCAAGCTGCCGCAGGTGATGGAGTGTTACCTGATGCTCGGTGATTGCGACGCCATGGTGCGCGTGGTGGCGGCCGGCATCGACGACTACCGCCGCTTCCAGTCGGAGCATCTGAGCCGCATCAAGGGCGTGCAGAACGTCAAGACCGACGTTCCCAGCCAGACGATCAAATACACGTCGGAACTGCCGATCTAACGCATGTCGCCCAAAAGTGCGAAGCGGTTTTGGGATAACGACATGCGTCCAAAAAGACCATGCCACCGAAAACGGCGCCATTCCGGACTGGATAAAAAATGCAACCGGATTGTAGGGTCGGCCTCGGCGCCAGCGTCCTTCGGACGCAAGCAGCGCGCAGCGCTGCCCTCTGGCATGGGAGATTTGAATGAGCATTTCCTATCGTTGGGTCATCGTCGCCGCTGGCGCGCTGATGTCCTGTGTCGCCATCGGCACGATGTTTTCGCTGGCGATCTTCCTCGAGCCGATGGCGATCGACACCAACTGGTCGCGCACCGGCATTTCCAGCGCCATGACGCTGAATTTCCTGGTGATGGGCCTTGGCGGATTCGCCTGGGGCGCGATATCGGACCGTTTTGGCGCCCGCATCGTCGTGACGATCGGTGCTGTGCTGCTCGGGCTGGCACTGGTTCTGGCCAGCCGCGCCGGTTCGCTCTTGAGCTTCCAGATCACCTATGGCGTGCTGGTCGGCCTCGCGGCAAGCGCCTTCTTCGCGCCGATGATCGCGCTGACCACAGGCTGGTTCGACACCAACCGCAGCCTAGCCGTCTCGCTGGTCTCGGCCGGCATGGGGGTGGCGCCGATGACGATCTCGCCCTTCGCCCGCTGGCTGATCTCGGCCTATGACTGGCGCACCGCCATGTTCGACATCGGCATCACCGCCTGGGTGCTGCTGTTGCCGGCCGTGCTGCTGGCCCGCCAGCCGCCAAAGCCCGCAACGGCGGATGTGGCCTCGGCGCCGGCCCCCGAAGGTGCTGGCCTGACGGTAGGCCAGGCACTGCGCTCGCCCCAATTCATCGTACTCGGCCTCACCTTCTTTGCCTGCTGCGCCGCGCATTCCGGGCCGATCTTCCATATGGTCAGCTATGCCATGCTGTGCGGTGTCGCCCCCATGGCGGCCGTCTCGATCTACAGCGTCGAGGGTCTCGCAGGCCTCGGCGGTCGGCTTTTCTACGGCGTGCTGGCCGACAGGCTTGGCGTCAAGCCGGTGCTGATCGCGGGCCTGGCGATCCAGGCGATCGTCATTGCCGCCTATCTCTCGATCAGCCGGCTCGAGCAGTTCTACATGCTGGCCGTCATCTTCGGCGCCACCTATGGCGGCGTCATGCCGCTCTACGCGGTGCTGGCGCGCGAATATTTCGGCCAGCGTATCCTCGGCACCGTGTTCGGCGCCGCCACCATGCTGTCCAGCCTCGGCATGGCGCTGGGACCGCTGGCCGGCGGCATGGTGTTTGATGCCTACGCCAACTACCACTGGCTGTTCATCGGTTCGGCCATCATAGGCCTTGGCGCGGTCGGCATCGCGATCGCCTTCCCGCCACTGCCGCGACGGGAGTTGCAGCCGGCATAGGGGCAAACAGGGGTTGTGATTGAAAGAGCGAAGGTCGGTTGATCCAAAGCCGACCTACGTCTTCCACGATGCGAACGACGGCGCCTTGCAGAAGCTGCCGGCGCAGCGGGAGCCTTTCGGTCCGCCCATCCAAGGACTGACGAACCCTTTTTACTTCACCGTGATGGCCATACCGCTGAGATCGGCGTTGACTTGCAGGCCTACCTGTTTGCCTGTGAGTTCGAGTTGGGCGCCCTTGTCATTGGTCATGACGATCACCTGAGCCCCTTTGCCGAGAGCGCCGCCGCCGCCCGCTGCCCCGTAGACCCCCGTTACATCCCGGGCGCGTCTGATATGGCGCACTGTCCCGCGGAAATAGGTCTTCGAAACCCCGAAGGCGAGACCGCCCGAGACGGCGCCGACGGAGATGGGGTAGCTGCGACCATGGAAGGTCAGCGTGCCTTCGCCGCCGGAGCCACCGATGAAGAATGCCGCCTTGTAGACGGCGAAGCGAATCGTGCCGCTGTCGGCATGCGCGGCACTGGCAACACTGACGGCCCCGGCGGCTATGGCGGCAACCGCGAGTGAACGAAGTCTGGACGAAATCATCATGATGAGAGCTCCTCAAGTGGCCGCTTGCCCAACGGTTGGGCTCGTCAGCGTGGTACCAAAGTTACAATTGAACAGTCTCGCCCGTCATTGGTTCCAGGCACTCGCCCCGGTCGTACGCCATACCTGATGTCCAACTAGGAAATGGACAGGATCTCAAGTTCGTGTTGCCCCAGCTGGACAAAGTCGCCAACGGTTTTGCCAGTCAGCGCGATGGCAACCGGCGAACCATGCGATATGGAAGCCTGAGAGGGGTTGGCCTCATCCTCACCGACGATGCGAAAGGTCTGCGTGCGGCCATCGTCACGCTTGAAGGTAACCGTGTGCCCGAAGGCGATCACTTCATTGGACGAGGGCACCGACATGAGCTGGGCCGTACGGACGCGCTCGGCATAATAGCGCATATCCCGAACCGGAACCGCTGACTGCCGTCGCCTCTCGTTGACATCTTCCAGCACGTTAGCGGCCTCGAGAGCCTGCTGAGCGCGAGCCAATTCAACCTGCAGCATCTTGAGGCCCACCTCGGTGACGAGGTTGATTCGATCGGAGATAGGGCGAGCCGGCAGGATGGTTTCCGATGCCGCCTCGGCGCTTTCCTCCTTGGCAAATGCTACGCTCAATTGTCGAGACTCTTCTTCATAGACGCCATCCCTTGCCGACGGAATTCTAAAAAAGGTTGTGTCGGACAGGCCTGAGACGATAGCAATTATTCTGCTGTTTGCGGGGACTTTTCATCGTGACAACTCGCCTGCGTCCGCTCGCAACCTTTTGCTTGATCGTCACAGGCTTCTTTGCGGCCCTGGTTGCTACCGCATCGGCCGCCGCACAGCAGAAAACGCCCGAAGTGTGGCCGATGAATTTCATTTTGGTTCGGAACGGTGATTGCACGGTAAGCTGCGTCCAATGGATCTCTGCCGAAGGCATCATCAAACCTGACACAGCCGGACAATTTGAGAAGTTTCTGAGAAAGCTGAAAGGCCAGAAGCTTCCTGTCGTGTTTCAGTCTGGCGGCGGGAACGTGGATGCTGCGCTCGAAATGGGACGCATGATCCGCACCGCCGGCCTCGAAACTGCGATAGGCAGGACGCAGTTGAACGGCTGTCCGATGCTGGTGCCGCGCTGTCCAGAAAAGATGGTCAGGAACGGCTGGTCGGAAGGGGAAGTTCATTCTGGCGGGGCATACTGTTTCTCGGCCTGCCCATGGGCCCTGGCTGGAGGCCAGGTCCGCGCGGCGGCTGCCAATGCCCGGATCGCCGTCCATCAGATAACGAACGGCCGGAAGAAACCCCGAATGCACAACGGCAGAAGAGACCTCGACGAGATTTCGACGGTGCCTGATCCGGCGCTGAAGCAGATGATGTCTGATTATTTCGACGAAATGGGCATCAACAGTGCCGATGTGTTCGCCATGATGGGGCTGGCAACGCCGCAGGGCCTTTATAATGTCTGGGACGCTGAAGCGCTCAAATCAGGCATCATAACGAAAGTCTACTCGGAGTCGGAAGAACCGGGCTACGTCATCGGTGGAACGGATGTTACCGATCCGGCCGCGCCCACGCCGGCGGCTACTCCTGTGCCGGCGGTTACCCCAATGCCGGACGAGCTCATGCATTTACTGCCATAGCGTCCGGCAAGGCGGCCTCTAGAGTGAGCCGGCTTTGACGGCATAGCGGGGCGTATTGCGGAGACCAGGTCTTGTTTTGGCAATTCCCGACAGGCGTGGCAGCATCTTCATGTTGAACGATTGGGCTCATTGCGAGATGCCGAGGATCTTCGCCTCGACCGGTCTTGCTTACCCGAAAATCCGCTCGCCCTGCTCGTCGACCAGTTGCATGCCCTTCTTGATCGAGATGTCGACGGCGTCGTCGAGCCCGGCGAAGCGGTCGGCGCGGATGAATTTGTGTTCCTTCACCACGCCGTCGATCTCCTTGGAGACGATGCCGCAGGTCTGGTACTGGCCATCCGTCTTGTAGGGCGTGGCGCTGATCAGGAAACCCTTGTGCTCGACCTGCTTGGCCGGCGCCATGCTCTTTGGCTCACCCGCCTCGGCTCCGCCGCCACCACCGCCGAAAAGACGCTTCAGAAAAGACATCGGGCTTCCTCCAACAGCATTCATCCCGCACCATGTAGCGTGGCGCGGGATGAATTTCACTATCGGTCCTTGGCCTGGCGGGCAAGGGCTGCGCCCTGCCGTGCCGGAAGAGCTTACTTGTGCGACAGCGCTTCCAGCGCCTCGGCGGCGGCTTCGAGGATGGCGATTGCCTCGGCCTGCTTGTCAGCCGGGGCATCGACGAAGTCGCCGAGAGCCGCGCGCAGCCGGTGGCGGACAGCGCGGAATTCGTCGCGCGCCTCCGAGCGGCCGCCGCGGCGCCCGCCCTCTTCGCGCTCGTCGTTCCAGCCGAACCAGTCGCGCGCCTTGGCCATCTTGCGGCCGAAGCGCTCGAGATGCTCGAGCACGCCATCGATCATCTCGCGGTTGTCGGCGAGATGCGCTTGGCCCGCCTCGGTGATCGAGAACACCTTCTTGTTGCCGTCGGCGGCGGAGGCGGCATAGCCGGCCTCTTCCAGGAAGGTCAGTGTCGGATAGACGACGCCCGGGCTCGGGCTGTAGATGCCGCTGGTGCGCTCTTCCAGCGCCTTGATGATGTCGTAGCCGTGGCGCGGCGCCTCGGCCAGCAGCGACAGCGTGATCAGCTTGAGATCGCCGTCGGCCAGCATGCGGCCAGCGCGGAACATGTCGCCCGGGCCACCGCGTCCACCGCCACGACCACCGTGCCCGAACGGGCCGAAGCCGCCGCCGCGCCCGCCGAATTTGCCGGCCATGTGCATGAACATGCGCTCGCCGAAATGATTGTTCCCAAAATGTTTGTGCATTGATTGCTCCTTGAGTTCTATCTTACGATATATCTTAATTAGGCAAGCCAATCGATGGAGTCAAGATATATCTTACGATGTATCTCGATATGGCGCCAGAGGCTTGCTTTCAGCGAAACGTGCCGCTAGAAGGCCCGCGAGCGCCTCGGCTGCTCCGTAAGCGTCTGACGTCAAGCAACGCATCCAACCCCGGTCTTTCCGGGCAATTTTGCCGGTCACCGGCGAATGGATGCCAATGCGACGGACCGGACACTTCAGGGAAACTCCCAAAATGACTGCAAGACATCAGCGCAGGAAGCTGCCTGCGCGCTATGCCGCTGTTCTCAGCCCGCTGGTGCTATCGCTGTTGATGACCTTCATCGTCTCGTTCATCTCGACGTTGAAAAGCCTTGGCTTCCACCCCGACCTGCCGTCCATCTGGCTGACCGCCTGGGGCCTGTCCTGGCTGGTGGCGTTTCCGACGCTGCTGCTGGTTCTGCCGATAGTACGCCGTATCGTCGGCGCGCTCTGCGAGCCGGCCAGCCGATAAGGCCACGCGAAAAAGGTCCGGAGATGTCCTCCGGACCTTTGCACTTCTGGTCATCAATGACGAATTGCTACCAGCGACCCTTGCGCCGGTTCCAGGCATAGAGCAGGTCGGCGAAACGATCATAGACAAAGCGTGTCAGCGGCAAGGCAACCGGATTGCCGAACAAAGTCGCCAGCCAGCCCTCGCCCGGCGTGACCTTCCACACGGCGATGGCAACGTCGGCGCCGACCAGCAGCCTGCCCGCCGCGTCGGTGGCGTGCAGCCGGCGGCGGATATCCTCAAGCGACGCGCCATGTCCAGCAAGCGCTGCCGGTTCAAAATTGATGTCTCGGAACTCGATCCGCCTAGCCTTGACCGCTTCAATCAGCCGCCGCTTCTGCCTGCTGATACCGGCGTCACAAGCCGGGCAGCGCGTGTTGTACCAGACGGTCAGCATTTATCCGTGGCCATGCCTGTGGTGCAGGTCGGGATAATGCGGATGCCGGTGGCGCATCGGCGCATGCCGGTGCCAGTGCGAATGCGGCTCGCTCACCGGCCCGTCATGCTGGTGCTGGTGGTGCTCGTCATGCACATGGCTGTGCTCGTGTTCCAGTTCCTCGTGGTCGTGCTCATGCTCATGGCGTTCCGACAGATGCAGCCACAGGCCGGCGCCCATCAGCAGCCCGGCAACCGCCAACTTGAGCGTGACGGCGTCACCCAGTATGGCGATTGCCAGCAACGCGCCGATAAAGGGGGCGAGCGAGTAATAGGCCCCTGTCCGTGCCGTGCCTAGATGACGCAACGCCACGATGAACATCACCAGGCTGACCCCGATGCCGAAGAAGCCTACGGCCGCGATGACTGCCACGACCGACGCCGGGGGGAACGAAGCCCCGCCGGCAAGCGCCAGCCCGACATTGACGACACCCGCCACCAGCCCCTTGAGCATGGCGATCACCACCGGGTCGGTGGCCGAGATCCTGCGCGTGAAATTGTTGTCGATCCCCCAGGCCATACAAGCCCCTGCCACCAGCAGGGCGCCACGGTTGAAGGCGATACCCTCGCCTTGCCACGACAGAAGAACGGCGCCCGCCAGAATGGCGAAGGCACCCAGAAGCAGACGCCGGTCGACATTCTCGCGATAGACGAGCCAGGCGATGGCCATCGTCGCCAGCCCTTCCAGATTGAGCAGCAGCGCCGAACTGGACGCCGTGTTGAGGGTCAGGCCGAACATCAGCAGCACCGGCGCGATAACGCCACCCATGCCGATTGCCAGCGCCAGCCAGGGAATATCCCCAGCGGTCAGCTGCGCTTCCCCGGCCGCGGCCTGCCTGCCCCGGAGCAGGCGGTACAGAGCGAGGCCAAGTCCAGCACCGAGATAGAGCAGCCCGGCCAGCATGAAGGGATTGACGCCCTCGAGCAGCAGCTTGCTGAGCGGCGGCGTCGCCCCGAACAAGGCGGCCGAGCCAAGCGCCAGCGGCACGCCAGGCCACAGATGAGAATGCGAATGCGGTTCGGACATGGCTATATCCTAGCGCAAGCTCCCCAGGAATGGCGATGCGCTTTACGCGCTGTTTCGTCACGGCCCTATCCGAGCGAGGTGATGATCTCGCGGTAGGCGAATTCGGGAAAGGCCTTCAGTGTCCGCGTCCTGACATTGCCGCTCGCCGCCAGCATCAGCGAGAAACGCGCCAGCACCGCGTCGTCGGGCGCTTCGACCACCGCCACCATGTCGTATTCGCCCATGGTCAGGTAGAACGCCTTGAACGATCCACCCATATCCCCCAGCTGCTTCCTTGCGGCGTCGAGCCGCTTCGGTGAATCGCGCACGTTTTTGGCGCCCTGCTCCGTCCAGTTCATCAGCACGATGTAGCTTGTCATGGCACACCTCCTCCGGGGCCACGGAGCACGGCGGCTTCGCCGGGGCGGGCATCCGGGTTGTCGCCCAGAAATGCATCCGATACGAAATTATCCTCCCGCGGCGAACGTCCCGCAAGGACTATCGCTCCGGCGCACGATTGCTGGGTGAAGGCGAGCCTCGCGCCAGGCGCCACGAAGACGGCGGCATGGCGACGACGGCAAACAGTCGGCGCCGACCTGGGAAAGCCGGTTTAAAAACCCGCCCGATTGCGGCAATCTCCGTCGTGGCCGTCAGCCTGGGAAATCCCCGGCGGTGTCCGAGACGGGTCCGGCCGCAGGAGAGCTTCATGCGCGAGACCATCGAGCTGCCGCCGGGAAAGATCGAAAGTCCTGCCGCGTGGACCGGCGAGGACATGGCGAAGCATCCGCAGAATTGGCTGGTCGAATTGGACCCGCAGGACGTCGCGGAATTGGAAATGGCGGCAACCGGCTTTCTCGCCCGCTCGCAGGATATCGGCAATTTGACCAAGGCCGATTTCCCATTGCCCAGGCTTGCCGGCCATCTTGCCGCCCTTCGCGAAAAACTCATCGCAGGCATCGGGTTCGAGGTGCTTCGTGGTCTCCCGGTCGAAAAATACTCCGCGCAAATGGCGGCAACGGTCTTCTGCGGGGTCGGCGCGCATCTGGGAAGCGCACGATCCCAGAATGCCCAGGGCCATATACTCGGCCATGTCCGCGACACAGGCGCCGACGCCAGGGATGCCACGACCCGCATCTACCAGACGGCGGAGCGCCAGACGTTTCACACCGACTCCGCCGACGTCGTCGGCCTGCTCTGCCTGCGGGATGCCATGCAAGGCGGCGAGTCCCTGCTGGTCAGCACGGTGACGATCTACAACGAGATGCGCAAAAGACGGCCCGATCTGGTGCGCCTGCTGTTTGATCCGATCGCCACCGACCGGCGCGGCGAGATACCGGAAGGGGAAAAGCCCTACTTCGAAATCCCGGTCCTCAACTGGCATGCAGGATTGCTGACCGGCATCTATCAGCGCCAATACATCGACAGCGCGCAACGCTTTCCCGATGCCATGCGGCTGAGCTCAGCGCATGTCGAAGCGCTGGATCTCTTCGACAGCCTTGCCAATGACCCGAAACTGAACCTGTCGATGCGGCTTCGGCCGGGCGACATGCAGTTTGTCTACAATCATTCGCTGCTGCACGACCGCATGGGTTTTCGCGATTGGCCAGACCCGGACAAGCGTCGCCATATGCTGCGCCTGTGGCTGTCGATTCCCGGCGACCGTCCGCTGCCCGAGTGCTTCAGGCAGCGTTATGGCTCGATAGAGATCGGCGACCGAGGCGGCATCATCGTCAGGGGGACACGGTTGAACGTGCCGTTGTGACCGACAATCCCTTGTGGAAATTGCGGTTAGTGAACAACATGAATTTCCACCGCAAAAAGCCCGTCCGTCGTGCCGCGCCCGGATAACACCACCCCGATGCCCCGATGAAGCGTCT
>NZ_RZRQ01000213.1:0-10575 GCF_003997785.1 Mesorhizobium sp. M7D.F.Ca.US.004.01.2.1
GCAAGCTTCTCGTCATCGGCCTCGGCGCCGGCAATCCCGACCACATGACCGTTCAGGCCATATCAGGCCTGAACCAGGCGGATGTGCTGTTTCTCCCCGACAAGGGGGAGAAAAAGACCGCCCTTGCCGAGCTGCGCCGTCAGATCTGCGACCGCTTCGTCACCAATCCGAAGTCACGCCGCGTCGAATTCGACGTGCCGGTGCGCGACCTGCCAGTAGAAGATGGGCCGGCCCCCTCCTATCGCTCGACCGTCGATGACTGGCATGAAGCCATCGCCGCGATCTACGAGGGTCTGATCCGCGACGAGATTGCGGGGGATGGCTGCGGCGCCTTCCTGATCTGGGGCGATCCTTCGCTCTACGACAGCGCCTTGCGCATCCTCGAGCGCGTGCGCCTGCGAGGCAATGTCGCGTTCGAGCTCGAGGTGATACCCGGCATCACCGCCGTCCAGGCGCTTGCCGCCAGCCACAAGATGGCGCTGAACCGCATCGGCGATTCCGTCCTCATCACCACCGGCCGCCGCCTGACTGAGGAAGGCATGCCGGACAATGCCGGTAGCGCGGTCGTCCTGCTCGACGGCAAATGCGCCTTCAACACGCTGGACGACAAGGATGTCGTCATCCACTGGGGCGCCTATCTCGGCACCCCGGACGAGATTCTCATCTCGGGTCGTCTCGGTGATATCGGCGCCGAGATCGAGCAAGCCCGTGAAGAAGCCCGCCGGCAGAAGGGCTGGATCATGGACACCTATCTGCTTCGCAAACCTGAATAGGAAGGCAATAGGGGAGCAAGGCAGTAGGGCAATAGGTGAAGGATGTTTGTGCTGGAAGACAGCACACGAATGCCTGCTTACTTCCCTGCCTACTGCCCTACTGCCCTACTGCCCTACTGCCCTACTGCCCTACTGCCCTACTGCCCTACTGCCCTCACCCCGCATCAATCTCCGCCTGCAGCGCCTCCATATGCGTCGCTGCCGCGGCGGCGGCCGCACGCTCGATGGCGCGGAAGCGGCTGACCACTGCCAGCCCCACGGCCGTCAGTTGCGCGCCGCCGCCCTTGCGGCCGCCGGTCTGCGCCGCCACCAGCGGTTTGCCGAACACCCGGTTCATGTCCTCGACCAGGTCCCAGGCATGCTTGTAGGACATCTCCATGCCGCGCGCCGCGGCCGAGATCGAGCCGAAAGTAGCTATGTGTTCCAAAAGCTCGATCTTGCCCGGTCCGATTCGCCCGTCGGGATCGAGATTTATCCGCAAGCTCAGCGACGGCATTCTTGCTCCTCCGCGGTCACGTCCGATCCCATACTAGAATCTCCTCGGCGACACCGCTATTCCAAAAAAACATAGCGCCCCTCATCCATCCGCCTCAGCGGGCAGTCCGGCGCCGGTGTTGGCCCGGTCGAAGCTCACCGTCTTGACCACCGCGAAAACCTTGCCGCCGAGATGGAGCTTCAGCGTATGCCGAGACTGTTCGGTGATGCGGGCAAGCACGGTTGCGCCGTTGCAGTCGATACCAACCTCGACCGCCGGGCCCTCGCCGGGGCTTATCGCGGTAATGGTTCCCGGCAGGATGTTGAGTGCGCTGAGGCCTGTCGGTTTCTCGGTGGCGATCATCACATCGCGGGCACGGATGCGAATGCGCACCCTAGCACCTGTCGTCATCGCCAGCCGCGGCACCCGGATCTCGCCTGCGGCCGAGCCGAGCACGGTCATGCCGAACGTCTCGTCATGACGCAGCACCCTGGTGTCCAGCACGGCGCCGCCCTCGCCGCGCTCTTCCGCCGGCAACAGGTCTAGCCTTTGCATCACCGCCTCGGTCGGTCCGCCGGCGATGACATTGCCTTGCGCCAGCATCACCACGTCGCTGGCCAGCCGCGCCACCTCGGCGACGGAATGGCTGACATACACGATCGGGATTTTCGTCTCGTCGCGAAGCCGTTCGATATAGGGCAGGATTTCGGCCTTGCGCGCTTCGTCGAGCGAGGCCAGCGGTTCGTCCATGAGAAGGAGGCTGGGGCTGGCCAGCAGCGCCCGGCCGATCGCCACGCGCTGCTTCTCGCCGCCCGAGAGCTTTGCCGGTCGCCTGTTCATCAGCGGGCCGATGCCGAGCAGATCGACAACGGCATCCAGGTCAGCATAGCGCTCCGCTGGTGGCGTGAACCAACGGCCGTAACGCAGATTGCTGGCCACGCTCATATGCGGGAACAGGCGCGCATCCTGGAACACCATGCCGATGCGGCGCTTGTGCTTCGGCACGAAAATGCCGGCAGCCGTATCGACCAGCACCCGGCCGTCGACCTCGATGCGCCCCTTGTCGGGCCGGATCAGCCCGGCGATCATGTTGATCAGCGTCGTCTTGCCCGACCCCGACGGTCCGAAAAGCGCCGTCAGCCGCCCGGCGCTTTCGAACCGGGCTTCGATGGCGAAACCGCCCAGCCGATGGCTGATGTCGACGAGAACGCTCATTCGATGTCCATCCGCCGGCCGACCCGCCGCGCCAGCACTTCCGAAGCCACCAGTGCGGCCATGGAAATGACGATGGAAATCAGCGTCAGACGGAGTGCTCCTTCATCGCCACCCGGCACCTGTGTGAAGGTGTAGATCGCCGACGGCAATGTCTGCGTCTCATTGGGTATGTTGGAGACGAAGGTGATGGTCGCGCCGAACTCGCCCATCGCCTTGGCGAAGGCCAGGATGGCGCCGGCGATCAGCCCAGGCAGGATCAGCGGCAGCGTGATGGTGGCGAACACCCAGAGCGGATTGGCGCCGAGCGTTCCCGCCGCCGCCTCCATCCTGCGGTCCACCGCCTCGATCGACAGGCGGATCGCCCGCACCATCAGGGGAAAGCCCATGACGCCGCAAGCCAGCGCCGCACCCGTCCAGCGGAAGGAGAAAACAATGCCGAAATGCTCGGCCAGGAAGGCGCCGGCCGGGCCGCGCCGGCCGAAGGTGAGCAGCAGCAGATAGCCGGTCACCACGGGCGGCAGGATCAGCGGCAGATGCACCAGCCCGTTGAGCAGCGTCTTGCCCCAGAATTGTCCCCGGGCAAGCAGCAGCGCGATCAAGATGCCCGGTGGGAGGCTGAAAAGCATCGCCACCGTCGCCACCTTGATGGACAGCCGGACCGCATTCCATTCGTCGGGAGTGAGGTCCAGCAGCCAATTCATAATGCGAGATGAAGCTCCTTGGAACTCAGTTGCTCGGCGCGAGCACGGTAAAACCCTGATCCTTGAACAGCGCGGTTGCCTTGGCCGACTGCAGGCACTTCAGGAAAGCCGGCGTATCCTTGTCCTTCGAATCGGCGGTCTGGGCAACCGGATAGATGATCGGCGGATGCGAATGCTCCGGGAAGGTGCCGACCACCTTGACGCCCTTTTCGGCATGCGCGTCGGTGGCATAGACGATGCCAAGGGCTGCTTCGCCCGTCGAAACCAGCTTCAGCGCCGCGCGCACATTCTCGGCCTGCGCCACCTTGCCCTCGACCGAGGACCAGACGCCGAGCGATTCAAGTGCAGCTTTGCCATATTTGCCGGCCGGCACTGCCTTGAAATCGCCCATGGCGAGCTTGCCGTCGCCGATCAGCTTGGCGAGGTCGAAGCCCTTCTCGATCTTGGTTTCAACCGCCGAATCCTTCGGCGCCACCAGCACGATCTCGTTGCCGAGCAGCTTCACTTCGGTGTCCGGCTTGGTCAGCTTCTTGTCGGACAGATATTTCATCCAGTCGAGGTCGGCCGAAATGAAGACATCGGCCGGTGCCCCACCCTCGATCTGCTTGGCCAGCGCCGAGCTTGCGGCATACGAAACGGTCGCGGCTTCGCCGACATCGGCCTCGCAGGCCTTGTTCACCGCATCCAGCGCGTCCTTGAGGCTGGCCGCGGCAAACACCACCACCTTGTCTTCCGCGTGCGCTGCCGGCACTGCCGCCATCAACGTCGCCGCAACACCGCCAATGGCGATCGCCCTCAACCCGAAACCATTGCGCGTCATGGAAAACTCTCCCTGGTTTGAAATCCGATCGGCTCGAAGCCCGCCAACCGATATATCCGCATGAATATAACAAGGGAAGGCCCAGCGCGCCCTGAAAGCGTCTGTACGACACCGATTGTTCTGGTAAGACCGGCAAAGAAACCTTGGAAAGGAACTCCGATGAAGATCAGCGCCCGCAACATTCTCAAGGGAACGATCACCGAGATCGTCAAGGGAGCCACCACCTCGCATGTCAGGATCGACATTGGTGGCGGCGCCATCGTCACCGCCTCGATCACCAACGAGGCCGTCGCCGATCTCAAGCTCGAAAAGGGCAAGCAGGCCTATGCCGTGGTCAAGGCCTCGGACGTGATGGTCGGCATAGACTGAATTGATCGCGCTCAGGGGCGCCGTGCAAACCCGCTATCGGGACCTAAGGTGTGTTGAGATTCAGGTCAGGCCGAGTCGAAAACGGCGGGTTCCGAGAACCGGAGCGGAGCGTACTTTAAGTACGTGAGCTCAGTTCTACTGCGACGCAGTAGAACTGGAAGCGCAGCAAGCTGCCGTTTGCAGGCCGGCATCACCTGAATATCAACATACCTTAGACGGCGATCGGCGCCTTGATCGATGCATCAGCGACGTAGTTTTCCAGCCGAAAGTCCTCGAAGCGGAAGGCGAACAGGTCCTTCACCTCCGGATTGATCCACATCGTCGGCAGCGCCCTCGGCGTACGCCGCAGCTGTTCGCGCGCCTGCTCGAAATGGTTCGAGTAGAGATGCGCGTCACCAAGCGTGTGGACGAAATCGCCGGGCTTCAGCCCGGTCACCTGCGCCACCATCAGCGTCAGCAAGGCGTAGGAAGCGATGTTGAACGGCACGCCGAGGAAGATATCGGCCGAACGCTGGTAGAGCTGGCAGGAAAGCCGCCCTTCCGAGACATAGAACTGGAACAGGCAGTGGCAGGGCGGCAGCGCCATCGCTTCCACCTCGGCCGGATTCCACGCCGAAACGATCAGCCGCCGAGATTGAGGATTTTTGCGTATCTCCTTGAGAAGATTCGCGATCTGGTCGATCGACCCGCCATGGCCGTCCGGCCAGGAGCGCCACTGCTTGCCATAGACCGGGCCGAGATCGCCATTCTCGTCGGCCCATTCGTCCCAGATCGAAACGCCATGGTCGGTGAGATATTTGATGTTGGTGTCGCCGGCCAGGAACCACAGAAGTTCATGGATGATCGACTTGAGATGCAATTTCTTGGTGGTGGTGACTGGAAAGCCGCGCGCCAGGTCGAAACGCATCTGGTAGCCGAAGACGGAGCGCGTTCCGGTGCCGGTGCGGTCGCCGCGATCGGCGCCGTTGTCCAGCACGTGCTGCAGGAGGTCGAGATACTGGCGCATCGGTTCCGGCTCGATTCGGTTGTCCAGCCATCATAACTGACGGACAGGCAATCGAACACCACAAAGCAGCGGCAAGCCCTGCCTGAAGGCAGCCAGTCCCCAATAACGTCACCGGCTGGCGCATTGGCTGCGCCAGCCTCCGCAAATTGACGCGCGATCGTCAGCGCGCGATCGTTAGAGGGAGCCGAGCTTGCCCAGGTCCTTCGCAACCAGATAGTAGAAGGTAACCCGGCTCTTGGTGTTATCGGCCGCCATCGCCTTGCAGGTCTTTTCGATCACCGCATCGGCTTTCGCTGCGTCGCTGATGCCGAGTTTCTTGGCGACCCAGTTGTCCCTGACACGACCGAGTTCCTTTGGGTCGGTGCAGGATACCAGTGAGGAATCACGGTTCCTGAGCGCGATGCCCAGGTGCTTTACGATCTTTTCGACCGCATCCGCACTGGCGCCAGCGTCGTATTTCTTCACGTCTGCAAGATAGTCGGCCATCAAAATTCCCCTCGTCGGCGCCACGGATCCGATCGATGAGGGCTGTGGCGCGCTGCTGCAACTTGTGCGCTAGGTCGATAACTCCTCACCGTGGCAAAGCTTCGGTTGAGACCGCGCCCAAGTCAACCCTTCGGAGATGCGGTTTTGACACGGGGACAAAGTGCCAATGCGGCCTTTCATTTCTCGCGATGGCCCCCTATATTCGGTTTGTCGGCTTGACCGACTATGGCGATAAATGGGCGATGAAATAAGCCGTTCGGACCCGGGGGCGGTACCCGGCGCCTCCACCAAAAGCTGCTGTCGGCGACAGAGCGGTTTTTGATGGGGGCGAAATAGGATCGACGAAGGTGTAAAGATCGTACTTTTGCCCGGCATGGTACCACCGTCATCGGGCTAAACCTGTAGTTGCAAATGACAACTATGCGGAAGCACGTCTCGCCGCGTAAGCGGTGCGATAGCTTCAATTCAAGCCCTAGGGGTTCGCACTTCTAGGCGGGGTTCGGAGGTACCTGGCAACAGAAACCTCCACTTCTCCCCTCCTCAACATGCGCTACGCACAACGGCAGCTCCCGCTGGCCGGTCCTTCCAACGGCTATGGGCCGCGAAGGCGCACCGCCGCGTGCCCCTCTCATGGACAAAACATGCAAAACGATTCCGATCGATTCTTCGTGCTGACCGGCGGTCCCGGCTCCGGCAAGACCACCCTGATCGAAGCCCTGCGCCGGGCAGGCTTTGCCACCTCTGTCGAAGCCGGCCGCGGCATCATCCGCGACCAGTCCGACATAGGCGGACCCGCTTTGCCCTGGCGCGATCGCACGCTGTTCGCCGAACTGATGCTGTCATGGGAGATGCGCTCGTATCAGGTTGCGCGCGAACAGACCGGGCGCCCTGTCTTTTTCGACCGCGGCGTGCCGGACACGCTTGGCTATCTCAGACTGAGCGGCCTGCCGGTGCCCCAGCATGTCAGTTCTGCCGCCGAGCGCTTCCGCTACAATCCGCGCGTCTTCGTCGCCCCGCCCTGGCCGGAGATCTTCGCGCAGGATGAAGAGCGCAAGCAGACGCTTGAGGAGGCCGAGCGCACCTATCATATGCTGGTCGGCGTCTACACGGAACTGGGCTATGAACTGATCCCGCTGCCTTTGGCCCCGGTCGAGGAGCGGCTGCGCTTCGTGTTGGCCGAGACGGAATTGGCATGAAAAAGGCCGGGTGAACCCGGCCTCTTTCATTTGTTTGTGGTTGCTTATTCCGCCGGCGCCTCGGCAGCTTCGCGCGAGCGGCCGAGCGTGACCTTGGCCAGCGTGAAGGAAATCACCGCGCACAGCGTGATGCCGGCCACCATCGGCAGCGGCGTGCCGTCGAAGAACACGCCGGCGACACCCATTGCGAGCGCGCCGATGGCGAAATGCAGCGTGCCCATCAGCGCCGAAGCCGTACCGGCGATCTCGCCATGCTCTTCCATGGCCAGCACCGAGGTGGTCGGGATGACCAGGCCGAGGAAGCCGTAGCCGACGAACAGCAGTGCCGCCATCACGTCGAGCCGGTCGATGCCGGTCGCCATCACCGCAAACAGCACCACCATCGTCGTGGCATAGCCGGTCACCGCGACGCGCACCACGCGCCGCAGCCCGAACCGCTCGGCCAGCAGTCCCGTCATCTGCGACATGCCGATGAAGGCGACCGCATTGATCGAGAAGAACACGCTGTAGACCGAAGGCGACAGGCCGTAGTGGTCGATCAGGATGAACGACGAGCTCGACAGATAGACGAAGAAGCTCGCAATGCCGAAGCCGGCGATAGCCGTCAGGCCGAGGAAGTTACGGTCGCCCATCAGGAAGCGGTAGGCCGACAGCGCGGTGCCGAAGGAGGAGCCGGCGCGGTCTTCCACCGGCCGCGTCTCCTTGAGCGAGGTCGCCAGAAGGATGGTGGCTAGCAGAGCAGCGCCAGTCACCGTCCAGAACACGGCGCGCCAGCCGAAATTCTCGATGATCACGCTGCCGGTCAGCGGCGCCAGGATCGGCGACACCGAAAACACCAGCATCAGAAGGGACATAAGCTTGGCGGCCTCGTTGCCGGTGTGCAGGTCGCGCACGATGGCGCGTGGAACGGCCATGCCGGCGCTGGCGCCAAGCCCCTGCAGGAAGCGGAAAGCGATCAGCCATTCGATGGTCGGCGCCATTGCCGAACCGATACCGCCGACCATGAACAGCGCAAGGCCGCCATAGAGCGGCAGCTTGCGGCCGACCATGTCGGAGATCGGCCCGACGACGATCTGGCCAAAACCCATCGACAGGAAGAAGATCAACAGGCTCATCTGCACTGCGGCGGTGCCGGCGTGCAGATCGGCGCCGATCGACGGCAGTGCGGGCAGATACATGTCGATGGCGAACGGGCCGATGGCGGACAACAGGCCGAGCACGACCGCAATGCGGAGGAATTTGGGACTCATGATAAAGGCTTCTTTCAAATCTGGTTGCCGCCGCCAGGCGACGTCTAACCTAGGACGTTCCATCCCATGAGATCCCGACACCCCAAAAGCGAATTTCCATTCGTCTCGTCGTGAAATCTCTTTATCTTCTGTCCACAAATTTAGACACTCTTGTCTAATTCGTCAATCACCTCTATATAGATTTTTATGAAGCTGCACATTTCTCCTGACACCTTCCCGCCACGCGGCCATGAGGCCAAGCGCCTGTCGATCGTCGATTCCGCCGCCACCGTGTTTTGCCGCGAAGGTTTCGCCGGCGCCAACATCGATCTGATCGCCGCCGAAGCCGGCGTCTCGCGCCAGACCATCTACAACCATCACGGCGACAAGGAGAAATTGTTCGTTGCTGTGGTCCGCGACCTGACCGAACGCTGCAATGCCGGCATCTTCGCCACCATTGCCACCTTCCCCGATCTGCCGGGGGATCTCGAGGCCGATCTGATCGGCTTTGCCATGCGCTTGAACCAGAATTGCATCTGCAACCGCGATGGAAAATTCCTGCGCAAGCTGATCCAGACCGAAGGCGAGCGCTATCCCGAACTGTTTGCCGAATGGCGCGAACAGGGGCCGGGCAGGACATGGCCGGCAATCGCTGCCCGCTTTGCCCGCCTCGCCTATGGCGGTTATCTCGCGATCGACGACCCCGACGTGGCGGCACGCCAGTTCCTTGGTCTCGTCAATGCCGAACTGCAGACGACCTTCATGCTTGGCGGCTCGCCGCGCGAGGACGAGGTGCTGCAATCAGCGACCAATGGCGTGCGCACCTTCCTGCGCGCCTTCGGCAAGCGCCGCTCCGCGACATCGGTTGAAAAGCAAAGCGCGCTCGCCAGCGCCTGAGCGATCAAATCGTCGGCAATAGTCCTCATCTCGGTGCGGCGGCGGTCTATATCAGGTTTACGCCGCCCTCAAGCTTGATTACAGCTATGCGGACGATTCAACGGAACCCGACCGCCACATGGCCGACGACCACATCCGCTACGACATTCTGGCCCAGGAGGCGTTGCGCGGCGTCATGCGCAAAGTCCTGGCCGAGGTCGCGCGTACCGGCCTCCCCGGCAATCATCACTTCTTCATCACCTTCCTGACCGGCGCGCCGGGCGTGCGCGTGTCGTCGCGGCTGCGCGAGCGCTATCCCGAGCAGATGACCATCGTCATCCAGTTCCAGTATTGGGACCTGAAGGTGACCGACACCGGCTTCGAGGTCGGGCTGTCCTTCTCCGACGTACCGGAGAAACTCGAAATCCCGTTCTCCGCCGTACGCGGCTTCTATGATCCCTCGGTCAATTTCGAGCTCGAATTCGACGTCAAGACGGACGGAGCAGCCGAGGAACCAGCCGCTCAAGCTACGCCCGAGCCGTTGACCATCGTCTCCGAGAAAAAGCCGAAGGCCGAGAAGAAGGCCGCCGCCGAGGCGGAGAAGAAGCAGCCTGCAGCGGCGGACGCCGCCACCAAGGGCGCCGAAGTGGTCTCGCTCGACGCCTTCCGCAAGAAATAGGCCTGCGGTTCACGCCATGGCCGACATCGTCAACCTCCGCCAAGCCCGCAAGCTGAAGGCGCGGGACGAAAAGGTGCGCGACGCCGAACAGAATCGCGCGCTGCACGGCCGCTCCAAGACAGAGAAGCAACGCGACCGCCTGGTCGCCGACAACAGCGAAAAATTCGTTGCCGGGCATCGTCGTGAAAAGCCCGGCGACCCTGACCGTCAATGAGCACGGTCGAAAAGCGCTCGGTGACCATTCGCGGTCACCGCACCAGCTACTCGCTCGAAAAACCCTTCTATGACGACCTCGTCGCGATCGCGGCCGCGCGGCAATTGACGCTCGCCGCTCTTGTCGCCGAAGTCGACGAGACACGACCTCGCGACACCAACCTGTCCTCGGCGTTGAGGCTCCATGTCCTCGATTGGGCGAAGCGCGGAACGCATCTCTAGATAGCGACCTGTCCGTTTCTCGCGATCGGATGGGACAGGCCGCCGTCGGAGGGCGCTATTTCAGCGGCAAATACAGTTCCGCGACCGCCTCATGCTCCGGCACTTCCGCGAAGAAGCCCAGCCGCTGGCAATAGATCGGAAAGTCGCGTGCTTCCTCGCCGCTGGCCGGAAGCCAGTCGCGATAAAGGTAGAGCGCGGCGGGCTCCAGATTGTCGGTGTTGCCGACGACGCGCAGCACCGCGCAGCGTCCGCCAGGGATCTCGCCGGCTTTGATCTGCTCGCCGTTCGCCTCGATCGGTTGGTCGGTCCCGACAC
>NZ_RZRQ01000214.1:0-10488 GCF_003997785.1 Mesorhizobium sp. M7D.F.Ca.US.004.01.2.1
GGCGAGCGTAGAAGCAAAACATCCGCAAGCAGCAGCGCTTGCAGCCGCTCCGGCGGTGTCTGAAAAGCAGTGGCCAGATCAGGTCTATGACGTGCTCAAGGCTGCCGGCATCAGCCATATGTCCTATGTGCCGGACGCCGGCCATACCACATTGATCCGCCTTTTCAGTGAGGATCCCGAGGTCGTCACCAACGTGCTGACGACGGAGGAAGAGGGCATCGCCATCGCCGCCGGCTGCTGGCTCGGTGGCAAGCGGAGCGTCGTGCTCATGCAATCCTCCGGTGTCGGCAACTGCATCAACATGCTGTCACTTCCCGTGCAGGCGCGCTTTCCCTTGCTCGTCCTGGTGACGATGCGCGGCGAATGGGCCGAGTTCAATCCGTGGCAGGTGCCGATGGGGCAGGCGACGGAGGCCTCGCTGAAGGCGATCGGCCTCAGGGTGCTGCGCGCCGAAACCGGTCCCGACCTCGTGGAGACAGTGGCGCAAGCAGCCTTGATGGCCTTCGACGCGGATCAGCAGATCGCCGTGCTGATCGGGCAGCGGCTGCTCGGCAAGAAGAAGTGGTGAGCGACATGAATTTACCCACGATGGACCGCCGGGTTGCGGTGAAGAAGCTGCTCGACGCCCGCGACGGCGCATTGGTCGTGACCGGTCTCGGCTCGCCGAGCTACGACGTGCATGCCGCCGGCGACCGCAACGACAACTACTATCTGTGGGGCGCCATGGGGGGGGCTGCGCTGATCGGCCTCGGGCTTGCCCAGGCCCAGCCCGACAAGCGGGTCATGGTTATTACCGGAGATGGCGAACAGCTGATGGCGTTCGGTTCGCTGGCGACGATCTCGGTGGCGCGGCCGAAAAATCTCGACCTGATCGTGCTCGACAACCAGCATTTCGGCGAGACCGGCATGCAGTCCAGCCACACCGGCAAGGGCATTGGTTTCGACAAGGTCGCGGCCGCCTGCGGTTTTTCGAAAACCGCCGAGTTGCGTTCGCTGGAGGAGGTCGACACGCTGTGTGAAGAGCTGCGTCGCCCGGCCGACGGCCCACGCCTTTTCGTGCTGAAAATCACCGCCGAGAACCTGCCGCGCTCGCTGCCGTCGCGCGACGCGGTCGAGGTCAAGAACCGCTTTCGCGCCCATCTGGGCTTTGCCACCTGTTGAGGGCCGATATGACGCTGGTCAGTTTCCAGAACACGGTCGGCGGTCGGCTCCAATCGACAGCCGATACATTCGAGAGCCACGATCCGTTTACCGGCAGGCCGTGGGCGCTGATCCCGCGCGGCGGAGAGGCCGAGGTGGACGCTGCCGTGGCGTCCGCCAAAGCGGCTTTCCGGTCGAAGGAATGGGCCGGCATTACGCCCACCGCGCGCGGCAAGCTGCTTGTGCGACTGTCTGAGCTGATCGCCGAGAATGCGGATCGCATTGCCGCCATCGAGACGCGTGACAACGGCAAGCTGATCACCGAAATGACGGCGCAGCTGCATTATATCCCGGAATGGTTCCGCTATTTCGGCGGTCTTGCCGACAAGATCGAAGGGTCGGTGCTGCCGATCGACAAGGCAGGGATGTTTGCTTTCACCCGCCACGAGCCGCTGGGTGTCATTGCGGCAATCGTGCCGTGGAACTCGCCGCTTCTGCTTCTGACTTGGAAGCTCGCGCCGCTGCTGGCAGCCGGCAACACTGTCGTCATCAAGCCGTCGGAACATGCCTCCGCCTCGACGCTGGAGTTCGTGAAACTGTTTGCGCAGGCGGGCTTTCCCCCTGGCGTGGTCAACACCGTCACCGGCATGCCGCTTGATGTCGGCGTGCCGCTCGTTGCTCACCCCGACGTCGCCAAGATCGCCTTTACCGGCGGCGAGCCCGGCGGCATTGCGGTCTATCGAGCGGCTGCCGAACAGCTCAAGACCGTCACGCTGGAGCTCGGCGGCAAATCGGCCAACATCGTCTTCGACGATGCCAATATTGAGAGCGCGGTCAACGGCGCGATATCAGGCATTTTCGCGGCCAGCGGCCAGACCTGCATTGCCGGCTCACGCCTGCTGGTGCATCGCAAGATCCATGACCGGTTCGTGGAGGGCGTCATAATGCTGGCGGCCAGCGCTCGACTGGGCAATCCGGCGCTGGCCGAGACGCAGGTGGGGCCGATCACCACGCAAGCCCAGCGCGAAAAGGTGCTGTCCTATCTCGGCATCGCGCGCCGCGAGGGTGCACTTTGCGTGCTGGGCGGTGGCAAGCCGGCTTCCGGTGAACTGGCCGAGGGCTGGTTCGTCGAGCCCACCATTTTCACCGGCGTGAACAACACAATGCGGATCGCGCGTGAAGAGGTGTTCGGGCCGATCCTGTCGGTCATTCCGTTCGACGACGAGGACGAGGCCTTCGCCATTGCCAATGACAGCCCCTACGGACTGGCGGCCGGGATATGGACCAGCGACATGGGCCGGGCGCTGCGCGGCGCGGCCGCGATGGAAGCGGGGATGGTCTGGATCAATTCATATCGCACCGTCTCCTACATGGCGCCCTTCGGCGGCTACAAGAGGAGCGGTATCGGTCGCGAAAGTGGGCAGGAGGCCATCAATTCCTATCTGCAGACCAAGACGGTGTGGATAGACACGGCCGGCAAGACCGCCAATCCCTTCGTTATCCGCTAGGGTAGGCTTCGGTGGGAGAATCTTCCTTATCCGTGGCCAAGCTCGGCACATCGCTCCCTGAGACGGTGGCCGACTTACAATGATCGAGGGACTGGACATGAGACAGGCAGGCAAGGTGGCTGTTGTCACAGGAGCGGCGCGCGGCATCGGACGCGCTTGCGCGGAACGCTTTCTGGCCGAAGGCGCGAAGCTCGTGCTCGGCGACATCGATGCCACGGAACTGAGAAAATGTGCCGCTGAAATCGGCACCACCGACAGCGTCCTGGCTCTCGTTACGGATGTCAGCAAGAAGGACCAGATCGATGCGCTGGTTGCGGCGGCGGTAGCGAAGTTCGGCCGTGTCGACATCATGGTCAACAATGCCGGCATCGCTCCGGTTCAAGACTTTCTCGACATCACAGAGGCGGACTACGACAGGGTTCTCGCCGTCAATCTGAAGGGCGCGTTCATGGGCACCCAGGCGGCAGCCCGGCAGATGATCGCGCAGGGTGGTGGCGGCGTTATCATCAACATGTCGTCGATCAATTCCGGCCTCGCCAACCCGCGCGTCGCCACCTACGCGATCTCCAAGGGCGGCATGAACCAGGTCACCAGCACCGCGGCCGTCGCCTTCGCTCCCCACGGCATCCGCGTGGTCGGTGTCGGCCCGGGCACTATCGCCACGGACATGGTCATGGACGGGACATTCATCGACTCGGAAGAAATGCGGCGGGCGGTTCTTTCGCGCACACCGCTCGGGCGCCTCGGCACGGCAGCCGAGATCGCCTCGGTCGTGGCGTTCCTGGCCAGCGACGACGCTTCCTACATTACCGGCGAGACGATCTACCCCGACGGAGGGCGCCGCGTGCTGAATTATACGGTCCCGATCAAGGAGTGAGAAATGGGTAACTTCGACAAGCTGCATCACATCTGCATCGTCGTGCACGATATCGACAAGGCGCAGGCCTATTATGACTCCATCGGCATCGGGCCATGGGAGTCCTATCCGCCGCTGGCTGAATACGAAGAACTCCAGGTCCCAAGCCCGGAGGGTTTCAAGGCGATGCAATACCGGATTTGCAACCTGCCGAACACTCAGCTGCAACTGTGCCAGCCGAACCACGATCCTTCACCACAGCGGATTCATCTCGATACAAAGGGTGAAGGCGTCTTCCACATCGGCTTTGAGGTCCGTGATGCGGACGCAGCCGAAACCAAGGCGAAAACCGACGGACTTGCCGTGCTGATGCGCGGGCGCCGGGAAAACCGCACCGGCTTCACCTACTACGACACAGCCGACAAGGCGGGGGTGATCCTGCTGACGCGGGCGACCAATCTGCCCGGCAAATGATCTTCGCGCGAAGGATTGGGGCTGGACAAGGAGACGGGGCGATTGATCAGCTGCCCCGCAATTCCTGAAGCCGGTCGACCAGGAATTTGCCGCTGGTGATGATGTGCATTTCCAAAAGGCCGACTGCGCGCAGTGTGTCCTTGGCTTCGCACAGGTCGATGAGCTGCCAGTGGTCGCGGTCGGACTGGGCCTGGATCTCGGTGAGCGTCACCATCATGCGCGTGTAGCGTTCGAGCTGCTGGTAGATGCGCCCCACCAGTTCGATCGTCGCCTTGCGGCCGGACGGCGCGTAGAGCGCTGCGTGGAAGTTCCAGTTGAGCTGGTTCGAGTACTCGCCGGTCTTGCCCTGCTCCTGGTGCTGTTTTGCGCGCTCGCGGGCCAGCGCGAGGTCGGCCTCCGTCATCCTTGGAATGGCTAGTGCCAGTAGCCATGTTTCGATCCGGGCCCGCAATTCGTAGAGCTCGAGGATCTCGTCCAGGGAAATGGAGGTGACGACGGCGCCCTTGTGGGAAACCAGCGTGACGAAGCCTTCCGAATGAAGCTGATGCAGCGCCTCTCGCACCGGAATTCGGCTGACGCCGAACTCGGTGGCCAGATGCTCCTGCCGCAGCTGGAAGTTGGCCTCGTATTCGCCGATCAGGATCTTCTGCCTGATGGCATCGGCGACCTGGGTCGAGATGGTTTTCTTCTGTACGAGCATGAATCAGCCTGGGGCGGCCGCCGTGTTTGTCGACTGGCGCCGTTTTGATTGAAGAAGTGGACGCATAGCACCGTTGTCACTGCGATGCCATGTCGCCCGTTTCGCTTCAGTAGACATGTTCCTCGATGGGCTGGTTGCCAGCGATCCGTTCGTAGCGGAAGGCCGATAGGTCGACAGAGCGGTACTCGCCATAGGCAATGAGATCACTGACGCCCGACCCGGTTGCCGCTGCATGCATCATGCCGTGGCCGCTGAAGCCGGTGGCCAGGACAAAGTTCGAGATCTCGGGATGCCGGCCGATGATGCCACTGTGGTCGAAGGTGTTGTACTCGTAGAGCCCCGCCCAGGCGCGCAGCATGCGCAATTGTTCGAAGCCGGGTACACGATGGGCCAGCGCCGGCCAGATCAACTCGTCGAACAGGTCGTAGTCCACATCCAGGCCAAAATCGTCCGGGTCGTTCTCGCGCACCGGCGGAATACCGCACAGGAAGAGCTGACCTTCCGGCCGCAGCCAAAAGCCGCTTGTGTCGAAGACGAAGGGGCAGTTGTCGATCCTTGCCGGCGTTTCGAAGACGAAGACGCAGCGCTTGCTCGGGACAACCGGCAACTCGGCGCCGGCCATCCTGGCAATGCCCGCGCTCCATGGTCCGGCCGCGTTGATCACTGTGCCGGCGGCAAGCCGTTCGCCATTGTCCAGAACCACTTCGCCGACCTTGCCGGGAGACGCCATGCTCAGTCCGGTCACCGTCGCGGCGAGATAGTCCACGCCCTGCGTGCGCGCCTTGCGGCGAAATGCCTGCATCAGGCCAGGGCCGTCGAACCAGCCTTCGCTGCCAAGGCCGAGTGAGCCAAGCGCGAGATCGTCCGTGTTGAGCCACGGGAAGCGTTGTGCCAGTTCGACCTGCTCGATCAGCTCGGCGTCGACGCCCATGCCGCGCTGAACGCGGTTCTTGGCGCGCTGCGCGTCGGCCCGCTCGGGCGTCGCCAGCACGAGATAACCGGGCTCATGCAGGCCGATGTCGGCCAACTCATCGCCAATGGCAAGCCGTGTCTTTACCTGGCGCAGGAAGTCGATGCTGAACTTCGACATGGCGATGTTCGGCGCCGTGCCGAACTGCTGGCGTATGGCGCTGGTCGATAAGGAAGACGAGGACGCCGTGTAGTAGGGGTCCCGCTCGATCACCGCGATCCTGCCATCGAAATCCGGATTGGCTGACAGGAAGTAGGCGATCGAGCTGCCGACAACGCCTCCGCCGACGATCACCACATCATAGTTTGTGCCCATTCCAATCGTGTTCCCTATCTCGAATGTTATCGGTGGCGACGAAGGATTGGATACTTTTCTCTATCGACCCACCTCCAAAATGAGACATAACCCGGTCTTCGACGCAGAAAAAGGGGTTTGACGCGAAAATCAGAATACATTATCCAATTTTTACCAAATATCAGGCATGCCGAGGATTGTTCCGTGGGCCTCATCGCTCCCCGTCTCGACGTCATCAAGCCAAGCCCCAGCATGGCGGTCACCGCGCGGGCAATCGAAATGCGCTCAGCCGGCATCGACGTCATCAGCCTGAGCGCCGGCGAGCCGGATTTTCCGACGCCTCCGCACATCGTCGAGGCGGCCTACGAGGCGATGCGCAGGGGGGAGACGCGCTATACGGCGGTGGATGGCACGGCCGCGCTGAAGAAGGCGGTGGCCGGAAAATTCAGGCGCGAGAACGGCCTCGACTACAAGCCTTCGCAAATCAGCGTCGCGGGTGGCGCAAAGCAGATCATCTACAACGCCCTGCTGGCAACGCTGGCTCCCGGCGACGAGGTGGTTGTCCCCGCGCCCTATTGGGTTTCCTACACCGACATCGTCCTGCTCGGCGAAGGCAAGCCCGTGGTCGTTCCCTGCACGGAGGCGCAGGGCTTCAAACTGACGCCGCAAGCCCTGCGAGCCGCGATCACGGGGCGCACGAAATGGCTGCTGCTCAACACGCCCTCCAATCCGACCGGCGCCGTCTACAGCCGCGACGAACTTGCGGGCCTGGCCGAGGTGTTGCTCGATCACCCGCATGTGCACGTGCTGACCGACGACATCTACGAGCATATCCTGTTCGACGGGCGCGCCTTCCACACCATCGCCGGCGTCGAGCCACGGCTGAAGGACCGCACGCTGACAGTCAATGGCGTGTCGAAGGCCTATGCCATGACCGGCTGGCGGATCGGCTACGCCGGCGGGCCGGAAGAGTTGATCCGTGCCATGGCGACCGTGCAGAGCCAAAGCACGTCGAACCCGTCATCCATCTCGCAGGCCGCGACCATAGCAGCACTGGAAGGTCCTCAGGACTTTCTTCGCCCGCGGGCGCTCGAATTCCAGGCGCGGCGCGACCGCGCACTGGAGCTGCTGCGCGCGATTCCCGGTCTCACCTGCCAGACGCCCGAGGGCGCCTTCTACCTCTATCCCAATTGCTCGGCCCTGATCGGCCGTCGCCGCCCGGACGGCACTCCTATCGGCAGCGACGACGATTTCTCGCTCTACCTGCTCGATCAGGCACGGGTCGCGGTGGTGCAGGGCTCAGCCTACGGCCTGTCACCGCATTTCCGCATTTCCATAGCCACGTCGATGGACCTGATCGAAAAAGCGATCAGGCGCATCGCCGAGGCCGTCGAAGCGCTGCGATAGGCCGGCGATGGATCTCGACTTCGTCCAGAAGCTGATCGAATTTGTCTCGCGTTCGCCCATTGCCGAACTGGAGATCGAGCGCGACGGCGTTCGCATCCGCATGTCCAGGCAGGCGGCGCCGGCGCAATCCGCGTCGCAGGTGCAGCCTTCGCCGCAGCCAGCCGCAGACACCGCCGTCTCTTCAAATCCAGCTTCGACAACTCCGCCCATCGCGTGGCATTCAATCCGCGCGCCGCTGACAGGCGTGTTCTACCGTTCCGGCACCGAAGGCGAACCGCCGCTCGCTTCGCTTGGCGATGTGGTCGTGGAAGGGCAGACGATCGGCGTCCTAGAAGCCATGAAGACGTTCAACGTCGTGGAATCCGATCGCGCTGGGCGGATCGTCCAGATCGCGTTCGACGATCATGCCGCTGTGCAGTCCGGTGACGTGCTGTTCGTTCTCGAAGATTTGGGCTAGCGGCGATGTTCGATACCGTCCTTATCGCCAATCGTGGTGAAATTGCACTGCGCATCCTGCGCGCCTGCCGCGATCTCGGATTGAAGACGGTGGCGGCGCACTCGGAAGCGGATGCGAGCCTTCGCCATGTCGCGCTGGCGGACAGGGCGATCTGCATCGGACCGGCGGCCGCGACGGAGAGCTATCTCAACATCGCTGAGATCATCACCGCCGCGCAACTTACCGGCGCGGGCGCGATCCATCCGGGCTATGGTTTCCTCTCGGAAAATGCTGCCTTCGCCGAGGCCGTCGAAAACGCCGGCCTCATCTTCGTCGGCCCGTCCGCGGCGGCGATCCGCACCATGGGCGACAAGGTCTCCGCCAAGCGCACGATGATCGCTGCCGGCGTTCCCTGCGTTGCGGGCTCGCAGGGTGCGCTGCCTCAGGACGAGCAGGCAGTGCGCGCCATTGCCGAGGCCATCGGCTACCCGGTCATCGTCAAGGCGGCGGGTGGCGGCGGCGGACGCGGCATGCGCATCGTGCGCGAGGAACGCGCCCTGATGGAAGCCGTTTCGATGGCGGTGAAAGAGGCGGACCGGGCCTTCGGCAACCCGCAAGTCTATCTGGAAAAATTCCTCGAGCACCCGCGCCATATCGAGATCCAGATTCTGGCGGACAAGCACGGTAGGGCGGTCTGGCTCGGCGAGCGGGATTGCTCCATGCAGCGCCGCCACCAGAAGATCATCGAGGAGGCGCCAGCGCCCGGCATCGCCCGCGAGGCGATCGCCGAGATCGGCGAGCTGTGTGCCCGCGCATGCCTGACCATCGGCTATACGGGTGCCGGCACGTTCGAATTCCTCTACGAGGACGGGCGCTTCTCTTTCATCGAGATGAACACCCGCGTGCAGGTGGAGCATCCCGTCACCGAACTCGTCACCGGGATCGATATCGTGCGCGAGCAGATCCGCATCGCCGGGGGCGAACCCCTGTCGTTCAGGCAGGAAGACATCTGCATTCAGGGCCACGCCGTCGAATGCCGCATCAACGCTGAAGATCCATACAGCTTTCGGCCGCATCCGGGCCGGGTCGAGCGCTGGACGCCGCCGGGCGGTCCCGGAATCCGCGTCGAATCACATCTCTACTCCGGCTACATGGTGCCGCCGCATTACGATTCGCTGGTGGCCAAGCTGTTGGCGCATGGCGCGACGCGGGCCGAGGCGATCCGGCGCATGAGCGGGGCGCTGGGCGAGATGGAGGCGGTCGGCATCGCCACCAATGCACCGCTGCACGGCCTCCTCATGGAGGAGCCCGGCTTCGCCGCTGGCGGCTTCGATATCCACCATCTTGAACGTCTCATTGAAGGCGGTCTGCTCCAGAGACGAGGCGGCAATGACGGTTGAGGAGATCGAAAGGCTAACCGCCTGGTGCGCAAGCGCCGGCATAGGTGAGATCGAATTGGTGGAAGCCGGCTGTTCGCTGCGCCTGCTTGTGCGGTCCGTGGTTGCTGAAACACCCATAGCTGCGGCTGAAGCGCCGAAGGCCGAAACGGTCTTCAAGGGCGTGCGTGCGCCCGGCGTCGGCGTGTTCCGTCTCGATCATCCAACGACCGGTCGGCCGGTTGCCGAACCTGGCCAAATGGTCCGCAAGGGCGAGACGATCGGCGTCCTGCAGGTCGGCCCATGCCTGAAGGCCGTGCTCGCGCCGGCAGACGGAGTGCTGGGCGCGGCGCTGGCCGAGGACGGCGCGGTCGTCGGCTACGGCACGCCGCTCTACGAGCTGGTGTGAAGGCAGAGGCGATGGTTCGAACCACTGAGGAAAGCGCCATGGCGACCAAAGGATTGCAGGTCGATATCAATTCCGACATGGGCGAGGGTTTTGGAGCCTACAGGCTCGGCGACGATGCGGCGATCCTCGACATCGTCAGTTCCGCCAATGTGGCCTGCGGCTTTCATGCCGGCGACCCCGAGATCATGGCGGCCACGTTCTTGATGGCGCGCGAGAAGGGCGTCGCCGTTGGCGCGCATCCGAGCTTCGCCGATCTGTGGGGATTCGGACGCCGCATCATCCCGCATTCCATGGATGAGATCGAAAGGCTGGTCGCCTACCAGATCGGTGCGGCGCAGGCGCTTTCCGCCTATGCCGGCCACCCGATCCGCTATGTGAAGGCACATGGCGCGCTGGGCAACCTTACCCAGACGGACCGAGGCGTCGCCGAAGCCGTGACGCGCGCGGTCAAGGCCGTCGATCCCGGCCTGATCTGCCTGGCTATCGCGCTCGGCTTCCAGGACAGGATCGCGCGCGACGCGGGCCTGACGGTCAGGTCCGAAATCTTCGCCGACCGCGCCTATACGGAGGAAGGCTTTCTTGTCTCGCGCAAGCTGGACGGCGCGGTCATCCACGATGCCGAGAAGGCGGCGGAACGGGTCGTGCGGATGGTCAAGCAAGGCGCCATCGAGACGCTTTCCGGGCAGCTGCTGCGGACGCCGATCGATTCGATCTGCGTCCACAGCGACACGCCGGCGGCCGTCGCCATCGCCGCGCATGTCAGGAGACGGCTGGAAGCGAACGGTGTCAGGGTCCGAGCGTTCGCGGCCTGAGCACGGCCGAACGGTTACGCGGCCGTGCTGGCGGGCACGGCCGCCATCGTTTCAGAACCAGACATCGCTGAGGCGATGTCCGCGTGGATAAGGGTCTGTCGGGTCA
>NZ_RZRQ01000215.1:0-10380 GCF_003997785.1 Mesorhizobium sp. M7D.F.Ca.US.004.01.2.1
CTATCCGACCGGGCGCGGCGCGCTGGCCGACAACGGCAAAGGCGACGGCGAAGGCTACAACATCAACATCCCGCTGCCGGCCGGCAGCGGTACCGGCGCCTATGAAGCAACCTTCGACCGCGTCGTCGCCCCGGCGCTGCGCGCCTACAGACCGAACCTCGTCATCGTCGCCTCTGGCTTCGACGCGTCAGGCTTCGATCCGCTCGGCCGCATGATGCTCAACAGCGAATGCTTCCGGCGGCTCGCCGCGCGGATGGTGGCGCTGGCTGCCGAGACCTCGCAAGGGCGTCTGATCATGACCCATGAAGGCGGCTATTCGGAAGGCTATGTGCCGTTCTGCGGCCATGCCGTCATCGAGACGCTGGCCAATCACCGCACCGAAGTGGTCGACCCGCTGTCGGACCATATCGACGAATGGGCCGGGCAGGATCTGCAGCCGCACCAGGCAGCGGTGATCGATGCCGCCGAAGCCCTGCTCGCCGGCCTGCGCCAACGCCTCGCCAGCGCAGCCTGACGCGATGGATTTTCTCATCACCACGCTTCTCAATGCGCTGACACTGATCAGCATCCTGATGCTGGTCGGGCTCGGGCTGGCGATCAGCTTCGGGCTGATGAACGTGACCAACCTGGCGCATGGCGAGTTCGTCACCGTCGGCGCCTTCGCGGTCTATTTCGTGCAGAGCATGGGCGGCTCGTTCTGGCTGGGATTGCCCGCAGCGCCCATCGCCGGCGCGGTGGTCGGCTGCATCCTCGAGTTCGCCATCATCCGCCATCTCTACTCAAGGCCGGTCTCGACCGTGCTCGCCACCTGGGGCGTCAGCCTGATCCTGCAGCAAGGGCTGGAACTGACCTTCGGTCTCGGCGCCAAGCCGGTGACGCCACCGATCGAGGGCACGCTCGACCTCATCTTCACCGTCTATCCGGCCTACCGGCTGATCCTGATCGGCATCGCCATGTTGACCCTGCTCGGCGTCATCCTTCTGATCAGCCGTACGTCCTTCGGTCTCGACATCCGCACCGTTATCCAGAACCGCGAGATGGCCGAGGGCGTCGGCATCAACACAAGGCGCACCTACGCTATTGCCTTCACCTTCGGTGCGGCCATCGCCGGCCTCGCTGGCGGGCTGGTCGCACCGCTGGCGATCGTCCTGCCGCAGATGGGGGTGAACTACCTCGCCAACGCCTTCTTTGTCGTCATCGTCGGTGGCGTCGGCTCGATCGGCGGCCTTGTCGCCGGCAGCGTCTTCGTCGGCGGGCTGACCAGCATCCTCAACTACCAGATCTCGCCATCGCTGGCGCAGGCGATCGTGCTGCTTGCGGCCATCGTCGCTGTCCGTCTGCGGCCCAACGGCTTGTTCAACGGAGCATCGCGATGATCGCCCGCGACCGCAACTGGCTGCTGATCTTCGCCGTCTGCGTGGCGCTCGCGGGCGTCTATCCCCTCTTCGCCGACGGCTACCAGCTGACGGTGATCCGCGACGCGCTGATCTTCGGCCTGTTCGCGGCGAGCCTCGACTTCTTCTGGGGCCGCACCGGCATCCTGTGTTTCGGCCACGCCGCCTTTTTCGGCATTGGCGGCTACATCATGGCGCTGGTCACGCTCAACGACGCCATCCCCTTCGGAAGCCTGCTTGGTATCATCGGGGCGGTGGCGGGTGCAGCCTTCGTCGCCGCCATCATCGGCTACTTCCTGTTCTTCGGCGGCATTCGTGGCAGCTATTTCACAATCGTCACGCTGGCCATGGGCGTCATCTGCCAGCAGGCCGCGGTGTCGTGGAGCTCGGTCACCGGCGGCGACAGCGGCCTGATCGGCATCCCGCCGATCGAATTCGATGTTGGCGGCACGCATGTCGATCTTAGCCAGGACCTGCCCTCCTACATCTTCGTGGCGGCGATCGTCTCGGTGGTCGTGCTGGCGCTGTGGTCTATCAGCCGTGGCCGCTGGGGCACGGTGCTCACCGCCATCCAGGACAATGAAATCCGCGCCGCAGCCCTTGGCCACAACGCGCCACTTCGGCTGCTCGTCACCTTCACCCTGTCCGCCGCCATCGCCGGGCTTGCCGGCGCGCTTTATGTCTGCATGGCCGGGCTGGTGGCGCCCGACCTTTCCGGGCTGCTTCTGTCGACGGAAGTCATCGTCTGGGTGGCTGTCGGCGGGCGCGGCACGCTGCTTGGTCCGGTGCTCGGCGCGATCTTCATCCAGCGCGCGCAGCAGACGATCAGCAGCTTCAACCCGAGCCTGTGGCCGCTGCTGCTCGGCTGCGTCTTCGTCATCATCGTCTTCGTCCTGCCGGACGGCATCCTGTCGATCTACGCGCGGCTGAAGAGCCTGTTCAAGAGCCGGAGGCGCGCGCAATGAGCGACGTCCTGCTCCAGGCCAAGAATGTCGGCATCCGCTTTGGCGGACTTCAGGCGCTGGAGGCGCTCGATCTCACCGTGCACGACAAGGAGCTTTGCTGCATCATCGGGCCGAACGGCGCAGGCAAGAGCACCTTCCTCAACGTGCTGACTGGCACGCTGCGCCCGACCAGCGGCAGCGTGCGCTTCCTCGGCCGCGACATCGCCGGCTTGCCGCTGCATCGCATCGCCCGGCTCGGTATCGCGCGAAAATTCCAGATCCCATCGGTCTTCTCCAGCCTGTCGGTGGAAGACAATCTGAAGGTGGCGCGGTGGGGCGTGCCGTCACCGGCCCGGCCGGTCGGCGAGCTGCTGGAGCTGGTCGCGCTCACCAATCGTGCCGCGACGCTGGCTGGCGAACTCGCGCATGGCCAGAAGCAATGGCTGGAGATCGGCATGGCGCTGGCGATCGAGCCACGGCTGCTGCTGCTCGACGAGCCGACCGCCGGCATGACGCCGCAGGAGACGCTGGCAACGGCCGAGATGCTGCTGCGGCTGAAGGGCGAATTCTCGATCGTCGCGGTCGAACACGACATCCGTTTCGTGCGGGCGCTGAATTGCGAGACGCTGGTGCTGCATCAGGGACGCCGGCTGCGCAGTGGTCCTTTCCACGACATCGAGGCCGACGAGATGGTCCGCGACGTCTATTTGGGGAGGCGCTGACCATGCTGCGGACGATCGCGGTCTCGGCCGGCTACGGCCTGCTCCCGGTGCTGAACGGTATAGACCTCAGTGTCGCGCCGGGCGAAGTCGTCGGCCTGCTTGGCCGCAACGGCGCCGGCAAGACGACGCTGCTGCGCGTCATCGCCGGCGGCTTGCGGGCGAGCGGCGGTGCTGTGGTTCTCGGCGACCAGGACCTCACGAACGCACCCGCCTTCCGCCGCGCGCGGGCGGGCATCGCGCATGTGCCGCAGGGCCGCGGCATCTTCAATCAGTTGACGGTGCGGCAAAACCTGGAAGTTGGCACCCGCGCCGCCAAGGACCGTGGCGACGGCGGCATTCAGGCCGACATCTTCGGCTATTTTCCGATCCTGCGCGAACGCGAAGCGCAGGTCGCCGGCACGCTTTCGGGCGGCCAGCAGCAGATGCTGGCGATCGGCCGCGCCTTGTGCGGCCTGCCGTCGGTGCTGCTGCTCGACGAGCCCTCGGAAGGCATTCAGCCGAACATCGTTCAGTCGATCGCCGAGCTGGTGCCGCGCATCGCCCGCGAACGCGGCATCGCAATCGTTCTGGTCGAGCAGAATCTCGATCTCGTTCTCAAGGCATCGGACCGCTGTCTGGTGATGGAGAAGGGCAGGATCGTCCATGAAGGCGCGCCGGAGGCGTTCGCCGACGAGACCCTGCTGAAGGACCTGTTGGCTTTGTAAGGCGTGCATGGGGCGCGCCTGGGACTGGAAGGGAACACAACAATGATAAGCAGAAGAACTGTCTTGAAATCCGGCGGCGCCGCGGCCGCCTTTGCCATGGTCGGCGCGCCGTCAATCCTGCGCGCCGCAGACACTGTCAAGGTCGGCCTGTCGATCCCGATCACCGGGCTGCAGGCGATCCTCGGCGAAACGCTGCTCAATTGCTACAAGCTCGCCGCCGCCGAACTCAACGCCGCCAACGGTATTGGCGGGCGCCAGGTCGAGCTCATCATCGAAGACAACCAGACCACCACCAAGGGCTCCATCGACAAGGCGCGCAAGCTCATCAACGAAGACAAGGCCGACGTGATCATGGGCACGATCATTTCGCCCGAGCGAAGCGCGACGCTCTCGGTCACCTCAAAGGCCAAGAAGCTGTTCTTCTATCCGACCAATTTCGAAGGCGGCGAATGCAACCGCTACTTCGTCGCCACCGGCCCGATCCCGATGCAGCAGGTCGATCCGATGATGCCGTGGGTGGCCGAGAACCTGGGCAAGACCATCTATGTCATGGCCTCGGACTATGCCTGGCCGCAGAAGATGACCGAGGCGATCACGGCGGCCTATGAAAAGGCTGGCGGCAAGATCATCGGTGCCGACTACTATCCGTTCGGCACCACCGATTTCGGCCCGGCCTTCCAGAAGATCAAGTCGCTGAAGCCCGATGTCGTCTGGTCGATGGTGGTCGGCAACGACGCCGTCACCCAGCTCAAGCAGTATCGCAGCTTCGACATCAAGCAGCCGCTGATCGCGCCGCTCGACGAGGTCTTCAACAAGGACGCACTGCCGCCCGGCGTGGCGGCCGGCACCTACGCGCCGCAACCCTACTGGATGGCGCTCGACAACCCGGTCAACAAGAAGTTCATCTCGAGCTTCCGCGAAAAGTTCGGCCAGGAAAAGATGGTCAACGGCATCGGCGAAGCCGGCTACAACGGCCTGCATCTCTACGCGCTGGCCGCCGAGAAGGCCGGATCGCTGAAGGACGACGATGTACTTAAGGCGCTGCCGTCGATCGAGTTCGACGCGCCGCAAGGCAAGATCCGCGTCGACGCCACCAACAACCACACGCTCTGCCATTCCTATGTCGGCAAGGCGGCGGGCGACGGCATCGGCTACGAGATCGTCAAGGATTTCGGCACCATCGCGCCGGTAACGCCTTATTGCAAGGTCTAGGCGCTTCGGCACCAGTTCCAGGCAATCCTGACGGCGGCATTGTTGCCGCCATCAGGATGCTTGGGGCGCTGGGAGCCGCTCGCGCAACTCGTCGACAAGCACCCTGATGTTCTCGGAATAATCGATGGGCACGACGACGAGATGCACGCCGCCGCCGGTGAAGGCCTGTTCCAGCGCGGGCCGCAATTCGGCGATTGCGCCAACTCTGGTCCCCTTGGCGCCATAGGCCTCGGCGTATTTCACGAAGTCGGGATTGCCGAAGGTCATGCCGAAATCCGGAAACTCGTCGACCGCCTGCTTCCAGCGTATCATGCCGTAGGCGTGGTCCTCGAGCAGCAGGACGACGAGGTTGAGCTTGAGCCTGACGGCGGTCTCCAATTCCTGGCTGTTCATCATGAAGCCGCCATCGCCGCAGATGGCCATGACACGGCGCTGCGGATAGAGCAGTGCCGCCATCATCGCCGACGGCAAGCCTGCGCCCATGGTGGCCAGTGCATTGTCGAGCAGGATCGTGTTTGCCATGCGCGTCCGGTAGTTGCGCGCGAACCAGATCTTGTACATGCCGTTGTCGAGGGCGAGGATCCCGTCGGCCGGCATCACGGCGCGCACGTCATGCACGATGCGCTGCGGCGTGAAGCGATCTTCGGTGGCGCGCGCGGCGATCCGACTCAAAATACCTTCACGCAGCGGCAGCAAAGCCTGCGCGTTGGGGATGTTGCCCTCGATGCGGTCCGCCAGCAGCTTGAGCGAAGGGCCGAGGTCGCCGACAATCTCCGCTTGCGGGAAATAGACCTGCTCGACATCCGCGGACTGATAGCCGACATGGATGACTTCAGGCCCCTTGGCGCCCATGATGAAGGGCGGTTTCTCGACCGTGTCGTGGCCGATGGTGATGATCAGATCGGCCTGCTCTATGGCCTCGTGCACATAGTCGCGCTCCGAAAGGGCTGCCGTTCCCATGTAGAGCTCGGTGCCGCCGGGCACGGTGCCCTTGCCCATCTGCGTGGTGAAATAGGGAATTTGCGTGCGCAGCACGAACTGGGCGACATCGGGGGTCACGCGCGGCCGCGACGCCGCCGCGCCGAACATCAACAGCGGACGCTTGGCTTCCATGATCATACGGGCGGCGCGATCAAGCGCGCCCGGGCTGGCCAGCGGCAGTTCGACCGGGTGCGTCGGCACCAGTGCGATCGGCTCGCACTCCGCAGCCGCGATATCTTCCGGCAGTTCCAGATGCACGGGGCCGGGACGCTCTTCCCGGGCGACGCGAAAAGCTTCGCGCACCAGCGAGGGGATCATCTTCGGCGAGACGATCTGGCGCGACAGCTTGGTCAGCGGCTTCATCGCCGCGACGATGTCGACGATCTGGAAGCGAGCCTGCCGGGATGACAGGATGCCCTTCTGGCCGGTGATCATGATCATCGGCATCGCGCCGAGCAGCGCATAGGCCGAGCCGGTCGTCAGATTGAGCGCGCCGGGGCCAAGCGTGGTGATGCAGACGCCTGCCTTGCCGGTGAGCCGGCCATAGGTGGCGGCCATGAAGGCGGCCGCCTGCTCGTGGCGGGTCAGGATCAGCTGGATCGACGAGCGGCGGATCGATTCGACGATGTCGAGATTTTCTTCCCCCGGAATGCCGAAAATCCGTTCGACCCCTTCGTTCTCGAGGGCCGCGACGAACAGATCCGAACCTTTGGTCATGACCACCTCTCCCGCAACATTCCGTCGGCCACCTTCATATGGCATCGGAATGCGACGCCTCAAAGAGGCGTTTTCAGCCGTAGGTCAGAGCAGCGTATTGCAGCTCGCCGCTTTCGGCGATGCGAAAAGCTCCTTCGGCGCAGACCACTGGCTGAGCGGCGCGCCGCGCGTGCCGGTGAGCAGCGACCGCAGTTCCGACAGGTAGGTCTGCACGAAGAACGAGGTCTGGCTTTCCAGCGGCGTGTAAGGACCCGGCCGGTAGGCGCGCGACATGATGCCGTCGGCATTGTCCTCGGTGATCTTCTTGTCCTGCACCGTGGTGACGTCCCACATCCAGCTGATCGCATCGGCGTCGATGTCGCCATCGGCATCCTTGTCGACAAGCCAGGTCAGGATGACGTCGGTTTCCGTGGCGCTGCGCGGGATCATCTGGAACAGCGTGACATAGTCGTTGGCAGCACTTGCAAACGACAGGCGCCCGAGGCGGAAGCCGCTTTCGCCGCCATCATAGGCGTCACGGCCACCCATCAGGCACGAGACCCCTTGGCCCGTATTGGACAGCGTGTTGCGGCCGGCGCCGATCGGCTTGCGGTGCATGGCAAACGGCATCGTGTCGAGGTCGCCCGCCTGCCATGCGCCCTTGTGGAACTCGGCATCGCCGATGACGCTGTGCCAGGCCTCGATTTCGTTCTGCCACTCGAGCGCCTTGTCGGCGTCGCGCGTCGCGGTCACTTTGACATGGCCGTTGACGCGGTAATATTCGGGATGAGCCGGCCGGCAGTGATAGCATTCGAGGAAGTTCTCGAGCACCAGCTTCCAGTTCGCCTTGGTCAGATAATTCTTGCGCGCGACGATGCGTGCACGGTCGAGGCCGTTTTCGCGCAAGCCGCCCGTCAGCCCGTCCGCGACAGGCTGGATATCGGGCAACGAATTGGCATCGAGGCCGCAGAACACGAGGCCGCCGAAATGCTTGCAGGGCACGCGGTGCAGTCCCAGCGCTTCCGGATCGACGCTTGCCGGTAGATCCTGCCGTGACTTCAGTTCGCCGGTCAGCCTGAACGACCAGGCATGATAGGGGCAGACCAGAAGCTTACCGCGACCGTCCTTGGCGCAGAGCCGCGAGCCGCGATGGGTGCAGACATTGTAGTAGGCCGCGATGTCCTCCTCGCCGTCGCCGAAGCGCACGACGACGATCTCCTCGTCAAAAAGCTGGCGCACGATGTAGCGGCCCTTTTCGGGGACCTCGCTGGCATGGGCGACAAGCATCCATTGGCGCGGAAACCACAAGTCCCGTTCCAACGCGAAGATCGCCGGATCCGCATAGAAGGCCTGTTCCAGCGACCAGTCCGGACGTTGCCGGTCGATCAGCCTGACGGTCTCGCTTCTGTCGATAGGCTGGCTGTTCGATGTGTAGGCCTGCACGGCAAACACCTTTCTGCTCGCTGGCGTTAGGATGATGTTTCGATAGAGTGTGCGATGCGGAAAGGCTTGCAGCAAATACAGATATGATAGACCTTCATATCGAAAAGGCATGAAGGCAGGTTTGGACCGTGAAAACCCTCAAGACATCGCTTCCCCTGCTGAACGCCATGGTCGTCTTCGAGGCTGCCGCCAGGCATGGCGGGCTGACACTGGCCGCGCAGGAGCTCAACATCGCGCAATCGGCGGTCAGCAGGCATGTCGCCAATCTTGAGCGCCAGCTGTCGGTCGAACTGTTCACGCGCAAAGGCAATCGCGTCGCCGTCACCGGGGCCGGCAACACGCTGGCCGAAGCGATCCGCGAGGGTCTCAGCACCATCAGGCAAGCGGTCGAGGATTTGACCGCGCACGATAGCGATACATTCGTGGTCGGCTGCAGCCACGACCTCGCGCAGGCATGGCTGATGCCGCGCTTCGACCTCATCACCTCGCGGGTGGCAGATGGCCGGGTGCTTTTGCAGACATCCACCGACTACAGGGATTTCGACCAGCCTGAAGTGGCATTGTCGATCCGTTTCGGCGAAGCCGGGCAATGGCCCGAATTCTTGACCGAAAAACTGCTCGACGGTGAATGGTTCCCGGTTTGCGCGCCGGCGTTCCTGGCGCGTTATCCGGCGCTCGGCTCGGAAGAGCCCGAGGCTTTCATGACAGTGCCGCTGCTGCATCAGGTGACGCCGCCGGGCGCGATCGACAGTTGGCAATCGTGGATCGGGACCGACCGGAAACTCGATGGACCTCGGTTCACCGGCTACATGTCGATGATACACGAAACCATCGCCGGGCGCGGCGCGGCGCTCGCCTGGGCGGGATTCGCCGACGAGCATCTGCGTCGCGGCCAGCTCGTCCGGCTGACCAAGACCTCGCGTCGCCACGCCGGCTCCTTCCACATCGTCATGAGGAAGAATGCCGGCCCGGTGGTCAGGGCGGTGGCGCAGGCGCTGCTCGATAGCGTCGGCGACAGCTGACAGGCCAGCGTCGGGGACAGCTCCGATCAGGCCTCGCGACCAAACCGCGACGCCTCATGACGCGCGCCCCAGACCGGCATGGCGGCTTCGATCTCGGCTTCCGACTTGAAGGCGTCGGAGGCATAGCGATCGACACGGAATCGCTCGGCGGAAACGAACGGGGTCTGCCCGAGGACCAGTTCGCAGGAGAGCCGGCCAAGACCTGGTCCATGGGTGACGCCGCTCTCGTTGTCGCCGCCGACAACCACGACGTTGTCGCTGCCGGGCACCTTGCCGACGATGAGGCCGTGGTCAGGCGTGTAGCACGGCACGCCTTGCGCCCAGCTCGCGATCGTCGAACCGCGCAGCGGCGGGAACACCGTCTGCAGCTCGGCAAGCTCCTGCTCGGAGGTCTCCCGCATCAGCTCGAGATTGTGCGGCTGGCCGGGTTCGATTTCGCTGTCATTCGTCTTGTACAAGGGCTTGTAGTGCCGGCCGGTTCCCCACATGACGGCGCCGAATGTCTCGCGCAGCCACAGCCGCAATTCGCGGCACTGGACGGTGGGAATGGTCGACGGCAGCCCACGGTCGTCGGTGACGATGCGCGTTGCGACGACCCGCAGCAGCGGCAATTGCCAGCCAAGGCCTGATATGACCTGGTTGTTCCAGGCGCCGGCGGCAACGATCACGCCGTCGGCCTCAAGGCTGCCCTGATCGGTCTCGATCGTCACCCGGTCGCCGGCGTCATGGACGGCTGTGACACGTGTCTTGCTGCGGAAAATGCCGCCGAGCTCGCTGATCTGGCCGGTCAGCACACCCATCGCCAGCTTGGTGTCGAGCTGGATGCCATGCGGATTGTAGGCTGCCGAATGGACCCGCGCCGGATCGATGAGACCTTGCATCTTCTGGCCGATCTGCGCGGCGTTCAGGTCCTGCATTTCCGGCGGCGCATAGGGAGAGTCCAGCACCGGGCGGACAAAACGTTCGCGCCCGTCCTCGGTCAGCGCCATGATCAAAGTGCCGTTCGGCCGATAGCCGATCTCGACACCGACCTCATGCAGCCGGCGATAGAAATCGAGGCCATATTGCTGCAGCTGAAAACCCTCTTCGCCGAGCGGGATCATGCCGGCGGACCAATGGGAGACGAATCCCGCGCCGGCACTGGTGGTTGCGGCACCCGGCTGGCCCGCATCGATGACCGTCACCTGGCGCACGCCGGACCGCAGCAGATGAAAAGCCGCGCTGCAGCCGATGATGCCGCCGCCGATCACCGCGATATGTCT